>NZ_PNDS01000140.1 GCF_005886535.1 Pseudoalteromonas sp. S2755 | reverse complement strand
TGCCAAGTCGATAGCAATTAAATTAGACTGTGTCATGTATGGACTCCTTATTTGGTAAAAGTGTTTTGCAATATCTTTATACCGTACTCTCCCGTTAAGGGGGAGGAGTCCATACATCTCCCACCCTAAATGCGGAATCAAAAAACGCAGGGGATCTGCGCCTACTCGATATGGGTTAGTACAATGAAATACTATGTTTTTGGTGCAACGAGGGGTAGGTCAAACTGCACCATTAGTCCGCCCTTTTCGCGATTAAATAGCTTAAGTTGTCCACCGTGTGCAATAGCGACTTCATTACAAATACTCAATCCTACCCCTGTGCCACTGGGTTTAGTAGAAAAGAATGGCAGTACTGCGTTTGCTAGCTTTTCTTCTTCCATTCCTACACCTCTATCAACAACCACGACTATCAGACGTTGATAATCAACCAGCAGCCTCACGCCTATTTCATCTATTTTTGATCCTGACTCATGGGCGTTTTTAACCAAATTAATCATCACCTGCTCTACCTGTATGGGATCAAAAAAAGCGCGCTCCAAAGGAAGTGGTGCCAGCAAAGTAAAGTCATAAAGCTTACTAACGGTATCAAGTAAGGGCTGCAAGGGTTGCTCTGTAATATTTGGCGCAGGTAATCTTGCAAATTCGCTATATTTAGCCACAAATTCACTCAAGTTTTCGGTGCGGCGATTAATGGTTGCCAGCATATCAGGCAGCAACTGGACTAAGGTATGATTTTGTTCTTTAACACTGCGCTCAACAATTGTATTTGCGGAGTTAGTCAACGAAGTAATGGGCGCTAATGAATTATTGAGTTCATGACTGATAAGACGGATGGCATTTTTCCAAAGCCCTACCTCTTGACGGCTCATTTCGCTAGATAGATTTTGACACATAAGCAACACATGCGGCTGGTGGTTGAGTGTGATACTCTGCCTTGAAAAGTAATAGCTCTGCTTTTCATCATTGGCTTGAAAGGTCACAAACCCAGATTCTTTTTGTAGCAAAATGCTTTGCAGCTTAGGATCTGCATTTGCGATGGCATGATGCAGTACAAGGCCACTTAGAGATTTTTTGTTATTGAGTAACTTGCCAGCTTTGTCGTTGGCATACACAACCTGATCAAACTGATTGAGTAATATAATCGACACCGGTGACACCTGCAAAATAGTATCGAGTAGTAACTCCCTTTGGCTGGTAGCGTGGCGCTGCTTTTTTAGTGTTGTCGATAAACGATTATATTCCAGAATTAGATCAGACATTTCTATGCTTTCAAAGTGGGTAATTTGAACTGAGAAGTCTTGATCTTTAAAACTGCGGATCCCGTCCGTTAAGCAATCTATGATCCGCTGTTGGCGAGAAAAAAAATAACTGATACCGACAATGCCAAATACCGTTGCAACAAGCAGCCCCACCGGAATTGCCAGAGTAAGTGGTATTGCAAATGAAGCTGCCAGCCATAAAATAGCCGCAAACACCAATAGTGATACAAATAAGCATGCAGACACCGCTGCTTGAAGAGACACCGTCATTTTAAGCCAAACTTCTCCATTCTCCGGTATAGTGCTTGCCGACTTAACCCTAGCTTTCTTGCGGCTTTACTGACTACGCCATCAGCGCTGTCTAATGCGGCTTCGATATCTGCTTGTGTATATTCAAGCGGCTCTTCATGTTGTGGTATTTGAATTGCTAAATGCTCACATTCAATTTCTTGCCCGGGACTCAGCAACACAGCACGGCCTATGGTGTTTTCAAGCTCCCTGACGTTTCCAGGCCACGTGTGGTGCTTTAACTGCTTCATTGCTGCGTTACTCAAACCCTTATTGCTAGGCAAAAAGTGATCCACTAACACGGCAATATCTTCTTTTCGCTCAGATAGTGGCGGCAGTTTAAGCTCAATCATATTGATCCGATAATACAAGTCTTCTCTAAAAGTACCCGCTCTAATAGCCTCGGGTAAATTACTGTTGGTCGCACTTATCACCCTAACGTTTACCCTTTTCGTTTCCGTGCTACCAACGCGCTCAAACTCGCCGCTTTGTAAAACCCTTAGCAATTTTTGTTGCCCTGTCAAAGACAAGTTGCCGATTTCATCCAAAAACAAAGTGCCACCATCGGCGGCTTCAAAACGCCCAGCCCTCGATTTTTGTGCACCTGTATAAGCACCACTTTCAACCCCAAATAACTCGGCCTCAATGAGGTCCGCCGGAATAGCCCCCGCATTCACTTTAATAAAGGCTTTATGCTTATAGCTACTGTTGGCTTGGACGATTTCTGCAATTTTCTCCTTACCTGCGCCGTTTGGTCCTGTGATCAGAATTGGCGCGTCAGAGTGCGCAACCTGAGTCGCCATTTCAAGCAAGCTCAACATGGCCGGATCGGCAACCACCACACCACATAGGTCGTATTGCGCTTTTAGCTTTTGTAATCTGGCATTGCGCTGATTCGCGGCACTACTTACTTGATCTTGTAACTCTCGCATTTCGAGCAAGTTTTTCACTGAGGTGACGAGTTTATGATCTTTCCAAGGTTTGGCTAAGTAGTCTGCCGCACCATCTTTAATTAGCTCCACCGCCATTTCAAGATTTGTCCACGCGGTCAATAAAATGATAGGTAAATCAGGCTCTAAATCTCTGATTGCTTTATACAGGGCTTTACCTTCTGTCCCGCTGGTGGTGTCTCTGGTAAAGTTCATGTCTTGAATGACCAAGTCGAACTGTTTACTACGTACCATCTCTAAGCCTTGCTGCGGAGAAGTCACGCCTTCACACTGAATATCATTGAGCAACAAGAGGACTTTAATTGCTTGAATTACATCCGGATTATCGTCAATTACCAATACACTCATGAACGCTTTTGATCCTAATTTGTAGATTTAGCCCCTTTCGGGGCTTTGTTGTTTTTATTATTAACTCGATTTAGTTACTTGCGCCGGCGACACTTTAGCGGCTTCCTTGGCGGGTAGGTACACCGCCAATGTACTCACAAGCCAAGTAAAAATAGCGACCCCAACCAATAACGGTAACTCTACTACACTTTGCACGCGAACATTATTCATCAAAAAATAGTAAAGCAAAATCGAGAGACCAAAACCTAGCACTAAACCGATACAGACTAAAATTGTATTTTCTTTAATTAAAGACCACATCACTTTACCTTTAGATGCACCTAGTGCACGAAGCACACCATGATCTTTCTTTCTAAGGCTAACAGAAAAGCTGACAAGTGCGACAATACCAAGCGCGGTGACCACGCAAGCGATAATGCTTATGCCTGCCATGGTGAGTGCAAAGGTGCTACGACCATCCCACAAACGTTTCTTTGCCCTGGCTACGAACTCAACTCGCTCTACCATGCGACCTTCAGAGTGATACAGCGCGGTTTCAACGTCTTCTAAAATACGCTCAGACACGCCTTTTTCAACTCTGACTAAATAATTTGCCCGTTGACGGTTACCCCAAATGACTTCAGGTACAACTCCTGAATTGTAGGGCTGTTGACTGTATGTAGCACTTTCACCAAGCATCTTACCTTTATATATCCCAACCACTTGATGAGGAATGCGCTGTCTTGAGATGTACACCGACTTTCCAAGAGCAGAACCATCACCGAATAACGACGAAGCAAGATCGTCACTTATCATAATAACGCCTGCATTTTTTGTTGCCTCACCACCTTTGATAAATTCGCTGGCATAAAACCTACGTCCCTCAACGAGCTCAAGCCCAAGCACATCAGTCCCTTTTTCATCTAAGCCAAAGTAACCGAACACGCTATAATCCGTTTCTGGTTGGGTATCTTTAAAAATAGTCCATCCTGGACCTAAGCTGTTTAATACCAGCTCTCTACCAGCATAAGATGCAGCAATAACCCCCGGCACATTTTCAATCGCTTGAATATCCTTTTCTATAAGTGACTGAATGTCTACCGAGGTATCAAATACTCGCGTCGTTACGTTGAGAATTTGTTGTTCTTCCAGCTTTGAAGGAATTAGCCAGTTTTGTAGCGTTGCATAGCTGATAAACGCCGTATTGCTGACTATCATCACGGTAATCGCGATTTGTAGAATGATTAACAGTGCAATACTTTTTTGTTTTAAAATCAGTTTAAAAATATGTTTAATCGCCATCCTTATCCCCTCAACTCTGCAGCTGGTGATACACGGCTACTGCGATATACCGGATATAACCCCGATAATCCAACCGCCGAAAAAATACCTACTGTCGTCAACAGCGCCAGCTCGCCATCGAACTGATAAATTTGACGAACTTGCTCGGCAAGTGCCATATAATCCGTCTGATACATACGCAAATGGAACATTAACTCGAGTCCTGCAAATGCTAGTACAAAACCAAGCACCACAGAGGCAACTGTGAGCATCAAAATCTCTAAAAAGTGGATTTTCATAATCACTCCCCGATTTGCACCAAGCGCTCGGTAAAGAGAAATAAGTTTACGATTGGCTTGGAATTTAGCCAGCAGAATGCCTACTGTATTCACTAAACAAATGCCAAATAGTAAATACGAAAAGGTTAGGTAAATAGCTTCCCACGCCATAAAGCGCTGGATCAAAATATAGAGCTCGCCCATGCTGTAGAAATCGGTGAGATTGCGATGTTTAAAACGGCCTACCGCTTGCTGATTTGCAATATAGTTATTCAACCAAGTTTTTAGTTCAGCAAGATGCGCCGTCTTCTTGTCTTCTTGGTACTGGAACCAAACCGTCAAATAACCACACTCAGCATTTTTCAGCATGTCGATACTGCCGCTACGCGGATTGGTTGCGGTGTATAACTCGTCAGTTCTGCAGGTTACTTGCCCCGTTCTTGGAAAGTTTTGCACATAAGCATAACTTAGCGGAATAAAAACATCGTGATTGTAATTATTACTAAAGCTCAAATCTTGGAAGCGACGTTTATAATTGCTTAAATCAACTACGCCCACAACTTGTATTTGTTCGCCTTGAACTTGCATAAACTGTCCAACAGAATTCGCGCCGCCAAATAAATGATCATTAGCGTTTTTACTGATCACAGCCACCGCTTCACCACTTTGCTGGCTTTGTTTGTTCCAAGAAGTACCGAAAATAAATGGCGCATCTAGTACATTAAATATCTCTCTATCTGTACCAGAAGCCTCTACACTGATAGGCCTAACTGAGTTATCAGCAAGACCAACAATAAACTCCGTAGTGTAGTTAAACGATAGATGCTCGTACGATAGATCCGCTTGCTCCAGTGCTTGGGCATCTTGATAAGTCCAGCGAGGAAATTGTCTAAAATCGTTGACATCTACTTCGGCATCATAATAATTGAGGCCTACCGTGTATAAGTGGTCTGCCTTATAACCAATCACCTCGCTGCTGCTTTGTTTTACAATGGCTGACATAGTCAACATTAAGGTGATCCCAACAGCAAGGTTGATTATCATCAGTGCGCTCAGCTTCGGCTTTTGCTTTAACCCCTGCCAAGCTAAAAGTACTAGCTCTTTCATTGCATGCTCCTACACTGCCAGTTCGGTTAGTTGAGACTTTGTGATGTCGGTTAGCTCACCATCAAGAATTTGAATGTTGCGACCAGCTCTTCGAGCCAGTTCATTATCATGGGTTACCATAATTAATGTGGTGCCCGCCTGATTCACTTCTTGTAATAAGTCCATCACTTGCCTTGCCATTAAGCTGTCTAAGTTACCCGTTGGCTCATCTGCTAGAAGGAATCGCGGTTTCCCCGCCAGAGCTCTGGCAATAGCGACACGTTGCTGTTGCCCGCCACTGAGCTGTGCAGGATAATGCTTCATTCGGCTGGCAAGCCCAACGAGTTCGAGCGCTTCTTCAATGCGCTTTTTACGCTCACTGGCTTTTATTCCTCTAAAAATAAGGGGGACTTCAACGTTGTCATATAAAGATAAGTCACTGATAAGGTTAAATCCTTGGAAGATAAAGCCAATTTTTTCGTTTCGTAGTTGTGATAGCTTTTTATCGTTAAGATTGGCAACGTTTTCACCATCTAGAAAATAATCACCGCGCTCAAAACGCTCTAATAAACCCGCAATGTTCAAAAAGGTCGTTTTACCCGATCCTGATGGGCCTGTGACCGCAATAAATTCCCCTTCTTCAATGGTCAAATTCACATTACTGAGTGCATGGGTCTCAATCAGATCTGTTCGATAGATTTTGCTTACTTCATTCATTTTTAACATTGTCTATTCCTTCTAATTCTTATTCGCAACGAAAGCTGGGGCTACTTCCCGAGTAGCACTCGCGCCTTTTTATTGAACGGTTCTAAACTTGAAATCACGATTTCTTGCCCTTCACTCAGGCCATCGATAATCTCAACTTCAGAAATACTTTTTACACCGAGCTGAATGGGTGTTTTATCAGCCTGCTCACCGACAACCGCATAGGTAAAACGCCCGGCACCGGTTTCAACAAATGCACCACGCCTTACTTTGAGCACGTCTTGCTTTTGCGACAGGATAATTCTTGTAGATACTTTTTGATTTTGGCGAAGGCCGCTTGGCTGCTCCTCAAAGCGCACCCGAGCACTTACGCGACCAGCTTCGATTTCAGGGGAAATAGCGACCAGTTTCGCATGATATTGGTATTGATTGATAAATACTTCAGCAACCATGCCGACCCCCAGATTGTCGGCGTAAATTTCCGGTATTTGTGCTTCAACTTCGAGTTCAGAAAGATCAACCAAGGATATTAGCGCCGCATCTCGCTGTACAAACTGCTTTTGCTGGACATGCACCGTACCAACAATACCCGACAGCGGCGAAGTAATCGTAAGTGCAACGACCTGCCGCTGCACTTCTTCTAGAATATGCTGTTGTCTGGTTAGGCTCAGCTCGCTGCTTTTGAGCTCAAACGCGAGTCGCTCTTGCTCAAGCTTTAACGATTCAATAGCATGCTGCTCTTGAAGCTGTGCGCGCTTAAGTTCAACCATTGACTGCTCAAATTCTAGCTTTGAGATAATCTGCTTTTCGATGCTTTGTTTTGAGCGTGCCATTTCCCGCTCTGCCGCTTCTAAGTCTACTTTCGCCATTTCCATGCGTTGTTCGGTATCGAGTAGCTGCTGTTTAATCGAAATCCGTTGGCGCTCAACCTCCGTTTGTAAACGTTCGAACGTGGCTTCTTCTTGTAGTAAACGGTTGGTTAGTTCAGGACTGTCTATACTAAGCAATGCTTGCCCCGCTTTGATCGCATCACCGGGTTTAACGTTTAGCGTTACTGTGCCTGATGCGATGGCGTATAAGTCTGGATTATTCGCAGCGAGCGTACGCCCTTCAACACGAATATCTTCGCTGATATCACCTCTCACTACTGTGGCGAGACGGACTTGCTCCCGCGATACGGTTTGCTCTGCTGACAGAATCGTGTTAATGCTTGACCAAGCACTGGTTAATCCACCTAAGGTGATGCCAATGGCCAATAACGCGATCACAGGCTTTTTTATGGTTCGCTTTTTTGCGATTTGTTTGTCTTGCGCACTTGTATCTTTAATCATGCTACCTCCTTGCGGACAAGTGGGTGTCCGCGATTATCATGAGTAACTAATTACAAGTAGCGTGCCAGAATTTACATTGTTGTTTTACATGAGATTTATGAGATTTAACAGCTTTATTCAAGGGGATTGGACGGACACCGGACAGTTTGCGGACAATATCAGAACAGGACTAAAACAGGTAGGTCGTGATTTATCGCGCTATCAGATTTTTGAGGTAACCGCACTCAAAAGATCGCGGGGTGAACCCGCTCCCACCTAATACTGCTGCGCGTTTAGCACAAGGTTTGCCCTAGTAGCTCAGCAACACAGCTGGATAGTGACTAAAACTCGTAGGTCGTGATTTATCACGACATCAGATTTTAGTGGGAGCTGCACTCCAAAAGATCGCGGAGTGAACCCGCTTCTAACTAATGTTGATGCACGTTTAGCGTTAGGGGTAACCTGCTAACACAAAAACTATTGGTGCTGGCTCACATCCCACAATTGCTTTAACTCTTCAATAATGGCGGGGTCATCAATGGTAGATGGCACGACAATGTCTTCTCCGTCCACCAGCTGGCGTAGGTTCTTTCTGAGAATTTTACCCGAACGGGTTTTGGGTAAACGCTCAACCACTTTAATGGTTTTAAGACAGGCAATCGCGCCGATTTTTTCGCGGATCAGGCTTCTTATCTCCTCGGCAATTGCCGATTCAGTGGTGTTTACGCCATCTTTCAATACCACCATGGCAATGGGTACTTGACCTTTTAACTCGTCTTTACCGGCGAATACCGCGCATTCTGCAATTGCATTGTGACCAGCAACGATTTCTTCCATTTCACCAGTTGACAGTCTATGCCCGGCTACGTTTATTACGTCATCGGTGCGGCCCATAATAAACAGGTAGCCGTCTTCATCAAAATACCCGCCATCGCCAGAGAGGTAATAGCCGGGGTATTGTGATAAGTAACTGCCTTTAAAGCGCGCCGTGTTATTCCAAATAGTGGTTAAACAACCGGGAGGGAGTGGTAATTTCACCGCAACAACACCTTGTTGATTGGCTTCACATGTACTGCCGTCCACATCAAGGATCTCGACTTGATAGCCCGGTGTAGGAACTGTGGCACTGCCCGCCTTTGTAGGCATCAATTCAATCCCTACTGGGTTAGATGCAATTGCCCAGCCCGTTTCCGTTTGCCACCAGTGGTCGATCACTGGCAGCTTTGTGGTGGACTGTAGCCAGTCGTAGGTAGCAGGGTCTAGTCGTTCACCAGCTAAAAATAGCGTTTTTAGACTGCTGGTATTGTAATTAGCCAAAAGCGCAGCGCTCGGATCTTCTTTTTTTATGGCACGAAATGCCGTGGGCGCACTAAAAAGTGCTGTCACTTGGTATTCTTCTACCACTCGCCAAAACGCCCCTGCATCTGGGGTTTTAATCGGTTTTCCTTCGTATAATACGCTAGTGCAACCATAAATCAGCGGGCCATAAACAATATAAGAATGCCCCACAACCCAGCCAATGTCGGATGCAGCCCAAAACACTTCACCGGGCTTCATGCCGTAAACGGTTTTCATACTGTAGTTTAATGCCACAGCGTGACCGCCCTGCTCTCGTACTACTCCTTTGGGTGTTCCTGTGGTACCAGAAGTATACAAAATATAAAGCGGATGCGTGCTTGGTAACGGCACGGCATCAAAGGATTCAGGCGTGTTTGCCACCACAGTCCAATCTAGGTCCCTTGGCGATGACATCTGCGCTTGGTATGCTTCACGCTGTAGCACAATGCAATGTTCCACTTGATGCTTTGCCAACGACAAAGCTTCATCCAGCATAGGTTTGTATTCAATGGTGCGGCCTATTTCAATTCCGCAAGAAGCACTGATCACTAGCTTTGGTTTCGCATCATCTATTCTCACCGCAAGCTCATGAGGTGCAAAACCACCAAACACCACGGAATGAATAGCACCCACGCGCGCACAAGCAAGCATGGCAACGACCGCCTCTGGCACCATGGGCATATAAATTACGACCCTATCCCCTACGCTTACACCAAGTTGATTTAAGCCAGCCGCAAAATGGCTCACTTGAGAGAGCAACTCGCGATAGCTAATTTTGCGTTTGGTACTGGTCACCGGCGAGTCATAAATTAATGCAGTTTGCTCGCCTCTGCCTTGGTCTACATGATGGTCAAGTGCCAAATAACTGGTATTCATCAAACCATCACTAAACCAATGACTCAGTCCCTCTTGGTCTTGGTTATGTCCGATTTGTGGTGGCGTATGCCAATCAAGCCGTGCCGCTTCTTTAAGCCAAAATGCCTCAGGCTCTTGGGAAAATGTTTGATATGCCTGTTGATAGGTTATTGTTGTCATAATAGGTTACTCAGTTTTTGCTAGAACAGAGTAAAGATAGATAAAAAACCACCAAGTTTTGATGAGACTTTAGTCTTGCGAGGATGATACAGATCAAGGTTGGGGAGATTAGATATGATTATGTTTGGGTAAGAAGCAGCCTCTAGTACAGGTGTTAATGAGCACTTGTTCTTCTAACTTGATATATGTAATCATAGCGTCCTGAACAATAGCCATGAGAATAGATATGACTATTTATTCAGAAATCCACTAGGGCCTATACAACCAAATTTACCTACTGCTCGCTTTCAAGCTTTAGCAGCAACGCTTTGATATCATCTTTTGCGCCGGTGATATGTTTTTTCAAAAAGTCGCAAGCCCCTTTGGTATTTTTATCGCGGCATAGCTCTAATAGCTGGCGATGTTCCTCAGGTGCGGTTTTAATGCCACCGGCAAGAAGGATGTGCATGCGCACGTAGCGCTCAGAGTTTTTACTGTACACATCCACCAGTTCGCGAGTTTGTGGGCGCTGTGCTTTGCTGTAGAGTTTGCTGTGAAATTCGGCATTAAGCTTACCAGTTGCCAGTTGTGTATCGCCAGCGGCGGTGGCTTCTTCAAGCTCGGCTAAAATGGCTTCGGCTTCGAGCAAGTCGCGTGCGGTCAACTTGTCGATTGAGTGGCGTAATAGCTCAGCTTCTAACAATGCGCGTAGGTCAAAAATTTCGTCGATTTGCTCAGCGCTTAAACGTGTGACCGTCGCGCCTTTGTGCGCTTCAAAGTTAACTAAGCCTTCGGCTTCTAGTTGCAGGAGTGCTTCTCTAACGGGAATACGGCTTACATTTAACTCATCTGCCAACGCGGCTTGCCTCAGCGGCTCGCCCGCTTTGATTTCGCCAGTGAGGATTTTTTCACGAATTGCTTCAGCAACTAATTGAGTTCGAGTTTTATGTACAATCGCCATAGTATTTAGTAATTATTGTTTTATGAACTCATTATAAACGTATCTGAGTTCAAATTGCATGTTTGTCGAGTATATAAGTTTGATGTGCGAATTATGTCTGAATAAATAAGCCCATAGCAGTACTATGGGCTTGGTTTGCTTAACTTTGTATACAAATTGGTCTTACGAATCGTTTGAGCGCTTCTAACCCTACCGATGTTGAACGTACATCGGTTGATGACGGAAACGGCCCACCATGGTTCATGGTGGCGCACACTTCAACGCCCGTGGGCATTTGCCCGTAAATCAATCGACCTACGCGGTATTGTAACGCCTCTATAATATCTTCGGCTTGATGTAGGTCAGACTCAGTGCCATGAATACTGGCGGTGAGCTGCCCATCTAAGTCTGCGATTAAGTTTTCAAGCTGCGCTAAGTTGTCATAGCTCACCACTAAAGCACTTGGCCCAAAGACTTCTTCTTTAAGCCTTGCATCGGTTGCAAAGCTTTCGCTATCCGTTAGGAACAAGTGGGCGCTTGCGTGAAACGGCTGTGCTTGCTCACCAGCGCTTAATAAGGTTACCTGAGGGTGTGCTTTTAGCGCCGCGATGCTGTTTTGGTAAGCTTTTAAAATGCCTGGGGTCAATAAGGTATTTGAAGGCGCTGCACTAATATTTTGCTTAGCCGTCTCGATAAATGTTTGTGAACTACTACTTGGCACCAACCAAATACCGGGGCTAGTACAAAATTGACCATTACCCATAAGTAAGGACTGGACAAATTGTGCACCAAGCTCTGCGCCTTGCGACTGTATTTTTTCAGGTAAAACAATTTGCGGGTTTACGCTGCCAAGCTCACCGTAAAGCGGGATAGGTTCATGGCGCTTCGCGATGGTGTCTTGCAATGCTTTTGCAACGCCAAAGGAGCCTGTAAATCCAACCGCTTTGATAGGCTCGGCTTTAACCAGCCAATGCGCGACATCGTATGCTTTCGCTTGCAGCATTGAAAACACCCCACTTGGCATATCGCACTTGCTTATTGCTGTGGCGATGGCCTTAGTCATTAGCTCACACGTTGCCGGATGTGCTGGGTGACCTTTATATACCACAGGGCAGCCAGCGGCTAACGCAGCTGCGGTATCGCCTCCGAGCGTAGAGAAGGCATACGGGAAGTTTGACGCGCCAAACACCGCAACAGTGCCAATTGGAATATGCTTAAGCTGTGTTTTTGGCTTAGGCAGCGGCGTCCGATTTGGGTCTGCTTGCTCTTCTTTATCTAGACTGAGCTCTGTTAGGTTATCTCTCAGCGCTGCGGCAAATGCGTTTAATTGATTAACCGTGCGGCCACGTTCGCCCTCGAGTCTTTGCCTTGACAGGTTAGTTTCTGCCATCGTGGTGGTTATTAGCTCATCACCTAAGGCGAGAATTTCTTGTGCTATGGTTTCTAGAAACTCTGCACGAGCAGTCATCGACGTTTTACGATAAGCCTTAAAAGCCTGCTCTGCTGCATTAACGGCTTCCTCTACTTGTGCTTCACTGGCGTTAAAAAATGCTTGCGTTAACGGTTCATTGGTTGCAGGACAAAACGCATAAAATGTTGTTGCATTTTGTGCAGCTTGCCACGCACCGTTAATGTAGCTCTTTCCTGATAAATTCATTGTTAGCTCCTGTTTTCTTTCCGTCTTAATGGCTAGAGCACCTGAAAACCAAATGCATACGGATCTTCGTCATCTACTGTAATGCAGTTACTCCCCGTTTGACGTGCCCAACCTTGAATGCTGGGTAGAATTGCGGCTTTTCCCGCGACTTCAGTTGTGCCTTCGACCTTACCGATAAATTGACTGCCTATGATGCTCTCGTGAACAAATGTATCACCCTCTTTTAGCAGCCCCTTTGCATACAACTGTGCCATTCTTGCACTTGTGCCTGTGCCACAAGGTGACCTATCAAGTGCTTTATCGCCATAAAATACCGCGTTGGCCGCATGGCTACCTGGGTGCTGTGGCTTGCCTGTCCACAACACATGGGAGGCGCCGCACACGGTAGAGTCTTCAGGGTGAATTGGGTTTATTTGCGCATTAACTGCCGCGCGCACTTTAGGGCTCCACGCCAGTAATTCAGCGGCGCAGCTTTGATCCACACCAGCAAATAAACTTTGAGGTTCAACGATAATGTAAAAGTTACCGCCATAGGCGATATCAAGGATAAGCTGCCCCAGCCCATCAACGTGGACAGGCACCGCATGGTAAGCCAAAAATGCCGGCACATTGTAGAGCCTTACCCAAGTCACTTTACCTGCTTTCATCTCATAATAGGCATTCACGCGCCCCGCAGGGGTGTCAAGCTTGAGTACACCCTGTTCCTTTGGGGCAATAAGGCCGCTTTCAAGGCCAAAAGTGACTGTCCCGATAGTGCCGTGCCCGCACATAGGCAAGCACCCAGAGGTTTCGATAAATAGGATCGCCACATCCCCATCAGCAGTGGTCGGTGGATACAAAAAGGCACCCGACATCATGTCATGGCCTCTGGGCTCAAACATCAATGCGCGCCTTATCCAATCGTAGTCACGTAAAAAATGTTGACGCTTTTCACTCATGCTCTCGCCCAAAAGCGTTGGATGACCGCTTGTGACCAAGCGCACGGGATTGCCACAAGTATGGCCATCTATACAATAATAGGTGCCTAAAATCATACGCTTAGTCCAAGTTATATTGGCTTAAGTCAATTCGATTTGCCATCGCTTCATCGTACAAACGACTTACATAGGCTTTTTCTTCTTGAGTGAGAGGTAATCTTGGAGAACGAGTCACTTCACTACCGCGCCCAGCCAAATACTCTGCATATTTGATGCACTGCACCAGTGTCGGAATCGTATCTAAACGTAGCAAAGGTAAAAACCAACGCCACAGCGCACGCGCTTCCTCAAAACGACCTTGCTCAGCAAGTTTATAAATAGCCACTGACTCGCGTGGGAATACATTAGTCAATCCCGAGATCCAACCCGTCGCGCCAAGCATCAGGCTTTCCAGTGCGATATCATCAACACCACCAAATACCACGTAGCGGTCGCCAAATGCGCTAAACAGCTCGCTAATACGGCGGGTATCTTCCGTTGCTTCTTTTACAGAAACAATATTGGACTCTTCAGCTAAGGTTTTCATGCCTTCGATTGACACGTCGACACCATAGGTCACTGGATTGTTGTAAATCATAATAGGTAATGCGGTGCTGCGCGCCACCTGTTGGTAATGATGAATAGCTTCGCGCTCGGTTGAGCGGTAGACCATCCCTGGCAATACCATTAGTCCATCTATGCCAAGCGCTTCTGCATCCTTGGCAAACTCGACAGCAAGCGCAGTTGTGGTTTCAGCCACACCACTAAGTAGTGGCACTCTATCACCTACCACTTCTGTTGCAGCTTTTAAAACTTGGCGTTTCTCGTCAGCCGTGAGTGAGCAATTTTCACCTACGGTGCCTAATACTATGATGCCATGAACCCCTTCGTTAATCAGGTTATCTATCATCGCTTTTGTGGTATCAAAGTTGATGCTTTCATCATCATGGAATTGAGTGGTTACTGCTGGATATACACCCTGCCAATTTACGTTCATGGTTCTCGCCTTTCATTAAGTTGTTTAGTTATTGTGCTTGCCATCATAGGTATATTGTATACAATAATCAATATTCAAAAGAGAGATTTTTTAGCCGTTAACTCAAATGATTGGCCTAAATATCTGTAATACTATGATTTATAAGTGTTAAATTTTTTCTTATTGGTATTTAAATGAGGTCTGATTGATGGCTATGTGGAAATACAATTTAGAGTGGTGAGGTAAATTGTGGAAAGTAATAATAAAATTGCAGTGATAGGCGCAGGGATTATTGGGATCACCACAGCGCTGCAATTAGCTCGACGAGGCCACGCTGTTACCTTGCTCGATAAAAATCAGCCCGCAGAGGGATGTTCTAAGGGTAACGCGGGGCATTTTGCCACAGAGCAGGTATTCCCCATGGCAGACGCAGCTTTACTAACAAAGGTGCCTAGCATGTTAGTCAATCCGGTGGGGCCTTTGCGAATTGAGACCACCTCTTTGGTCAAAAATATTCCTTGGTTTGTACGATTCTTAAAGCAAATGAAAAGTAGCTGCTTCCATAAAGGTACAATCGCACTTAGAAGTTTAAATGAACGCGCACTACCCGCATATCAGCGTTTACTTGGTGATAAGTATCATACCCTTATATCTAGCAACGGCAGTTTACTGGTATTTGAAGGTGACGAAAGCTCTGCGCGTCAAAGCTATAACAAATACGCCGAACAAGAAATCTCAGTGAGCTTACTAACAGGTGATCAAGCCCGAGAAATGGAACCGAGCCTATCAAGGACCATTACCTCAGCACTGTATTTTGATAAAGTCGCGCATAGCACAGATCCCTACGCCCTCTGTTTGACGTTATATAAGCAGTTTATTCAGCTAGGTGGAACATTCAAACAAGGTTCAATCGACAATATTACCCACACAGAGCATGGCTACACACTTCACTCCAACAGCCACAAGATGACCTTTAACAAAGTCGTTGTGGCAACAGGTGCTGCAAGTAAAACGCTCTGTGCGTCTTTAGGTTACTCACTGCCAATGATTGCCGAGCGTGGTTATCACAACATGTTGGCAGTGAATAATACGCTTACACGACCTGTCGCATCAAGTGAACGAGGGTTTATCATGACGCCCATGTCACAAGGTTTACGACTGGCCGGAACGGTAGAATTTGCAGCACTGGAGAGTAAACCCAACTACAGCCGTGCTCGCGCATTATTGCATCATGCAAGAATTCTATTAAGTCAAGCACTGCCACAACATAGTGAGACGCTTTGGGCTGGCTGCCGTCCCTCACTCCCAGATTATTTACCTGTCATCGGACAAGCGCCAAATCATCACAACCTTTATTTTGCACTGGGTCATCAGCATTTAGGCCTGACCCAAGCCGCAATTTCCAGTGAATGTATCGCAGATCTTATTGACAACAAGCCCAACGACATCGATCTTACTCCTTTTAGTATTGCTCGATTTAATTAGACAAGGAGCACAATAAATGAAAGGTATTGCATACCAAAGCGCGCAGCAAGCGCTAGATAACTTAGAAGATATGACCAAAGGCATAGCGCCAATTGGCGAAAGCGAGTATTTAGCAAGAATAGAGAAAGCTCAACAATATATGCAGCAAAACAATATTGATGCGCTCTATTTAAATGCTGGCACAAATTTAAAATACTTTACTGGTTTACAATGGTATGCCAGTGAACGTTTGGTCGGTGCTATTTTACCCGCCAATGGACAAGTTCAGTTTATTGTCCCATTTTTTGAAATCGGCTCTATTAAAGATTATTGGCTGATTGAAGGCCCTATTCATGCTTGGCAAGAAGAAGAATCTCCTTACGAGCTCGTCGCAAACGTACTTAACACACTCAATATTGATAGCACAGGCACACTCGCCATTGACGAAAGCACTGCGTTTTTTGTTGCTGATGGGATCAGACTCGCGGCACCTGAGCTTTCGCTTATCAATGCAAAGGTAGTAACCGCGCATTGTAGAATGCATAAATCGGCCAATGAAATTGCCCTTATTCAACGCGCAATGGACATGACACTTGCCGTACATAAAGCAACGGCATCTATGCTGTATGAAGGGATCACCACAACCGAAGTTGAAGCCTTTATTAATGAAGCGCACAAAAAAGTGGGAGCGCCGGGCAATTATTTTTGTATTGTGCTATTTGGTGTGGCGTCGTCATTCCCACATGGTGTAAAAAATCCACAAACGCTGAAAAAAGGCGATGTGGTTCTCGTCGACACTGGTTGTAAGTTACACGGCTATCTTAGCGATATCACCCGTACTTATGTTTTTGGCGAACCCAGTGAAAAGCAAAAGTCCGTTTGGCAAATCGAGAAGCTAGCGCAAATTGCGGCATTTAATGCAGCCAAAATTGGGGCGCCCTGTGGCGCTGTTGATAAGGCCGCGAGAGAGTATATTGCCAGCAATGGACTCGGTCCCGATTATCAACTACCAGGTTGCCCACACCGCACCGGGCATGGGATCGGCTTAGACATCCACGAATGGCCTTATTTAGTTAAAGACAACCCAGAACCGCTTGCAGCTGGAATGTGCTTTTCAAACGAGCCTATGCTGGTTATTCCTGACGAATTTGGCATTCGCTTGGAAGACCATTTCTATATGACCGACGATGGTCCGCGTTGGTTTACTGAGCCCGCGCACAGCATAGACAATCCTTTCGGGGTTGAATAGCATTAGGGATAAATGATGAGTTGCTCTGATGAGTAACTCATCATTTATCGTGATTGATTTAAGCACAGGTAAATTGGTATAAATTTAACATCTACAATTTACTGCGTCACAACTTATGATAGCAACTACCCCACCACCACCCTATTACGCTGTAATTTTTACCAATATAAAGAATAAAGATGTTGAGGGCTACGCCCAAACCGCTTTGAGAATGGTCGAGCTTGCTAAGCTTCAACCCGGTTTTTTAGGTATAGAATCAGCGAGTGAAGAAATTGGGATCACGGTTTCTTATTGGCGAGACCTAGAGTCAATCAAAGCATGGAAAGCCAATGCTGAGCATATTGAGGCGCAAAAAAACGGCAATAAAAAATGGTATCAAAGTTATACAACGCGTATTGCCAAGGTAGAGCGTGAATATAGTCTTTGAGCTAGCGCTTAGCTGTAGTCGCTTGTGCATTGTTTACTCGCGACTTTAACCGTGATAACCCTTGAGGCGTTACACCCAAATAATTAGCAAGATCATAATTTGCCAAACCATTAACCCAGTGCGGACGTTCGTCACGCAAAAAACAATATCTTTGCTCGAGCGTATTTAGTAGTAGAAAAGCTTCTTTTGCTTCTTTAAATAGCAACTGCTGTTCTAACAATTTTAATCTAAGTGCGCGAAGGCTATCTTGTTCCAATTCGGCTAACGGAACGAGTACTATCTTTGCATCATCCAGTGCAGAGATTTGATAGAAGCTGGGAGATTTTTGGATCCATTCAGCAAATAAAATACAAAGTTCGCCAGCAAAGTAAAACTCCTTATGCCTTAGCTCCCCTGTTTCATTTACAACCGATGATACGAGCTTGCCAGAGTGAATAAAGAAGCCATGATGTTGCATCAGCCCTTGTTGCAATAATATTTCATTACGGCTACAGCACTTAGTGTTGAACGTTGGGTTTTGCTGAATAAGTGTTAATAATTCATTTTTTGTGACTTCACAAAGCTGACCGAGTTTATGAAAAGGCATAATCCCCTCGTTCAATTGATATAGCTAGATCAAAAAAGGCTCCTTGAGGAGCCTTTTTAACGTGTGGTATTAACTTACCAACCCGCTTTCTCTTTTAGTGCAGAACCGATTTCCGCAAGAGAGCGAACTGTTTTAACACCCGCGGCTTCAAGTGCTGCGAATTTCTCGTCAGCTGTACCTTTACCGCCTGCGATAATTGCACCAGCGTGACCCATACGCTTACCTGGAGGAGCTGTAACACCTGCAATGTAAGAAACAACAGGCTTAGTTACGTTGTGCTTGATGTACTCAGCCGCTTCTTCTTCAGCTGTACCGCCGATCTCACCGATCATTACGATAGCTTCAGTTTGCGGATCGTTTTGGAACATCTCTAGTACGTCGATGAAGTTAGTGCCTGGGATTGGGTCACCACCGATACCAACACAAGTAGATTGACCGAAGCCAGCGTCAGTTGTTTGCTTAACTGCTTCATAAGTCAAAGTACCAGAACGTGACACGATACCTACTTTACCAGGCATGTGGATGTGACCTGGCATGATACCGATCTTAGTTTCACCTGGAGTGATAACACCTGGGCAGTTAGGACCAATCATGCGAACGCCAGTTTCTTCTAGCTTCACTTTAACATCAACCATGTCTAGTGTAGGGATGCCTTCAGTGATACATACGATTAGTTCGATACCTGCGCTGATAGCTTCAAGGATAGCGTCTTTACAGAATGCAGCTGGTACGTAGATAACAGATGCAGTTGCACCAGTTGACTCTACCGCTTCACGTACTGTGTTAAATACAGGTAGGCCTAGGTGAGTTGTGCCGCCTTTACCAGGAGAAACACCACCAACCATTTGCGTACCGTACTGGATAGCTTGCTCAGAGTGGAAAGTACCCTGACCACCAGTGAAACCTTGACAGATTACTTTAGTATCTTTGTTAATTAGTACAGACATTATTTGCCCTCCGCAGCAGCAACTACTTTCTCAGCAGCGTCAGTTAGTGACTCAGCTGCAATGATGTCAAGGCCAGAGTTAGCTAGTACTTCACGACCAGCTTCAGCGTTAGTACCTTCAAGACGTACAACTACAGGTACGTTTACGCCAACTTCTTTAACCGCGCCGATAATACCTTCAGCGATCATGTCACAACGTACGATACCACCGAAGATGTTAACTAGTACTGCTTTAACATTGTCGTCAGAAAGGATGATCTTGAATGCTTCAGATACACGCTCTTTAGTCGCGCCGCCACCAACGTCTAGGAAGTTAGCTGGCTTGCCACCGTGTAGGTTTACGATGTCCATAGTACCCATCGCAAGGCCTGCACCGTTAACCATACAACCAACGTTACCGTCTAGTGCTACGTAGTTAAGCTCAAAGCTTGCTGCGTGTGCTTCACGTGCGTCTTCTTGTGAAGGATCGTGGAATCCACGGATCTTAGGCTGGCGGAACAATGCGTTGCCGTCTACACCGATTTTGCCATCTAGGCAGTGTAGGTTACCAGCGTCCGTGATAACTAGCGGGTTAATTTCTAGTAGAGCAAAGTCGTGGTTGATGAACATTTCAGCTAGACCTAAGAAGATCTTAGTGAATTGCTTAACTTGAGTTGGGTTCAAACCTAGTTTGAACGCAAGCTCACGACCTTGGTAAGCTTGAGGACCTACTAGTGGGTCGATCTCAGCTTTATGAATTAGTTCAGGCGTTTCTTCTGCAACTTGTTCAATTTCTACACCACCTTCAGTTGATGCCATGAACACGATCTTACGTGAACCACGGTCAACAACAGCACCTAGGTATAGTTCATTTGCAATATCAGTGCAGCTTTCTACTAAGATTTTAGCAACAGGCTGACCTTTCTCGTCTGTTTGGTAAGTAACTAGGTTTTTACCTAACCAGTTTTCAGCGAATGCGCGGATTTCGTCTTTGCTGTCTGCAAGTTTAACACCGCCAGCTTTACCACGGCCGCCAGCGTGTACTTGACACTTAACAACCCACTTGTCTCCACCGATTTTACCAGCAGCTTCAACTGCTTCTTGAGGTGTATCACAAGCAAAGCCTTCTGATACAGGTAAACCATATTCGGCAAAAAGTTGTTTTGCCTGATACTCATGCAAATTCATGATGCTTTATCCAATTTTTTATACTAAAAAAGCTGAATATTTATGCAAATAGTCAGCTATCCCAAATTGCGCACATAGTATAGATCCCAAGGCTTCTGATGAAAACCCCACTTAGACCAAAGGCGCAAAAAAAAAGCTGTATGCGAGCATACAGCTTATTCTTTAAACAAATATTATACGTCTAGTAGTAGACGTGTTGGATCTTCAAGCAACTCTTTAATTGTTACTAGGAAACCAACTGACTCTTTACCATCGATTTGACGGTGGTCATAAGATAGTGCTAGGTACATCATAGGTAAAATTTCAACTTTACCGTTTACTGCCATAGGGCGCTCTTGAATTTTGTGCATACCCAAGATTGAAGACTGTGGCAAGTTGATGATAGGCGTAGAAAGTAGTGAACCAAACACACCACCGTTGGTGATTGTGAAGTTACCGCCAGTCATATCATCTACAGTTAGTTTACCGTCACGACCTTTGATAGCTAGCTCACGAATATTCTTCTCGATTTCAGCAACTGAAAGCTTATCGCAATCACGTAGTACCGGAGTCACTAGACCACGAGGTGTTGATACCGCGATGCTGATGTCAAAGTAATTGTGGTAAACGATATCATCGCCGTCGATAGACGCGTTCACTTCAGGGAAACGTTTAAGTGCTTCAGTTACCGCTTTCACGTAGAAAGACATGAAACCTAAACGGATACCATGACGCTTCTCAAAAACTTCTTGGTATTGCTTACGAAGGTCCATGATTGGCTTCATGTTTACTTCGTTGAACGTCGTCAGCATTGCTGTTGAGTTCTTCGCTTCTAATAGACGGTTAGCGATTGTTTTACGAAGACGCGTCATAGGAACACGTTTTTGTGTACGCTCACCTACTGGGGCAGCTGGTGCAGAAGCCGCAGGCTTAGACTCTGATTTCGCTGGTGCTTTAAGGAAAGCATCCACGTCTTCTTTAGTAATGCGACCGCCTTTACCAGAACCTTTTATCTTGGCAGCATCAAGGCCTTTTTCTGCGATAAGACGACGAACAGATGGTGTTAGTACATCTGAGTTTTCGTCAGAAGCAGCAGCTGGTGCTTCTTCTTTTTTCTCACTTGATGATTTAGCTGGTGCGCCACCGGCAACGATCTTACCGATAACTTGATCACCTAGTACTGTCTCACCTTCAGCGTGGATGTGCTCACCCATCACACCGTCTTCAGGTGCAACAACTTCAAGAACCACTTTATCTGTTTCAATATCAACTAGGTTCTGGTCGCGGCTAACCGCTTCACCTGGTTGAACGTGCCAAGTTGCGATAGTAGCATCTGCTACTGACTCAGGAAGTACAGGTACTTTAATGTCCACTTCTTTACCTTCTGCTGCTGGCGCCGATTCTGACGCTGCTGGTTTTTCATTTGATTGAGCAGGCGCTGCTGCTTCATCAGCATCACCTAGTTGTGCAATAACTTGTTCACCAAGAACGGTTGCGCCTTCCTCTTCAGAAATTGCAACGATAACACCATCTTCTGGCGCTACAACTTCTAAAACGACCTTATCCGTTTCGATGTCAACTAAGTTTTGATCACGAGTCACTTTATCGCCAACGCTTACATGCCATGTAGCAACCGTTGCATCGGCAACAGACTCAGGAAGAACAGGAACCTTAATTTCGGTTGTCATCTCTTATTCCTTATTTCTTAATTGTTAAAGCGTCAGCAATTAACGCGTTTTGTTCTTTAGTATGTGTAGACATGTATCCACATGCTGGTGCAGCTGAAGCCTTACGGCCTGCATAAGTCAAATTTGCGCCAGCAGGGATAGCTTCCCAGAAATGATGCTGTGAACAGTACCAAGCACCTTGGTTTTGTGGCTCTTCTTGACACCAAACAAAATCTTTTACGTGCTGGTAGCGAGCCATAATCTCATCCATCTCTTTGTGAGGGAATGGATATAGCTGTTCAACACGAACGATAGCAATATTGTTAAGTTCTTGCTTACGACGTTCTTGCAGTAGTTCGTAATAAACCTTACCGCTACAGAACACTACGCGCTCAACGTTTTCAGGATTGATATCATCAATCTCATCGATCATGTTGTTGAATACGCCTTCGGATAGCTCTTCTAGGCTAGAAACAGCTAATGGATGACGTAATAGCGACTTAGGCGTCATTACAATTAGAGGACGACGCAGAGGACGAACCGATTGACGACGCAGCATTGCGTATACTTGCGCTGGTGTTGACGGCACACATACTTGCATATTGTGGTCAGCACAAAGCTGTAGATAACGCTCTAAACGTGAAGAACTGTGCTCTGGACCTTGACCTTCATAGCCATGAGGAAGTAGTAGTGTTAGACCACATAAACGACCCCACTTCTGCTCACCTGAACTTAGGAATTGGTCGAATACGACTTGAGCACCGTTGGCGAAGTCACCAAATTGCGCTTCCCACAGTACCAATGACGTTGGCTCTGCTGTCGCGTAACCATATTCGAATGCAAGTACCGCTTCTTCCGATAGTACTGAATCGTACACTTCGAACAGCCCTTGTCCTTCACGAATGTTTTGTAGCGGAAGGTAAGTAGACGCGTCTTTTTGGTTATGTACTACGGCATGACGGTGGAAGAACGTGCCGCGACCAGAATCCTGACCAGTAAGACGAATATCAGTGCCTTCATCAACCAAGGTTGCGTAAGCCAATGTCTCGGCCATACCCCAATCAAGCATTTTTTCGCCTTGCGCCATAAGTTTACGGTCATCGTAAATCTTTTTAACGCGAGATTGTGCTTTATGTGACTCTGGGTAGCTCGCAATTTTTTCGCCAAGCGCTTTAAGTTTATCTAGCGCAACTTTTGGCTCATACGGCGTATCCCAATCGTGACCAACATACTTAGACCAATCTGATGAGTGTTTGGTTTCCTTTTGAATTTCTTCTACGACACAAACACCTTTATCAAGACCATTTCGGTACTCGTCTGCAATTTGTTTCGCATCGTCTTCAGAAATGACACCTTCGCGTACAAGTTGATCAGCATATAACTGACGAGGTACTGGGTGCTTTTTGATCTTCTGATACATCAGCGGTTGCGTTGCATTTGGCTCATCCGCTTCGTTGTGACCGTGACGACGATAACATACTAAGTCAATCACCACATCACGTTTAAACTTGTTACGGAAATCAAGTGCAACTTGTGTAACGAATGCAACGGCTTCAGGATCATCCGCGTTCACATGGAAGATAGGTGCCTGAACCATTTTGGCGATATCGGTACAGTATTCAGTTGAACGAGTATCTTCACGTTTTGACGTAGTGAAACCAACTTGGTTATTAACTACGATGCGGATCGAACCACCAACGCCGTAGGCGCGTGTTTGCGATAGGTTAAACGTTTCTTGTACGACACCTTGACCTGCAATTGCAGAGTCACCGTGAATTGTGATTGGTAATGCTTTAGAACCACTTTGACAATTCAAACGGTCAAGACGAGCACGTACCGAGCCCATTACTACTGGGTTTACGATTTCAAGGTGAGATGGGTTGAATGCCAATGCCATATGAACATTGCCGCCCTTCGTACCGAAGTCAGAAGAGAAACCCATATGGTATTTAACGTCACCGGAACCTGCGTGTTCGCCGTATTTACCAGCAAACTCGTCAAATAGTTCTTGTGGGTTTTTACCCAGTACATTCACTAGTACGTTTAGACGACCACGGTGAGCCATACCAATTACGGCTTCTTGCTGACCGCTTTCACCAGCACGGTGAATAAGCTCTTTCAGCATAGGCACAAGTGAATCACCGCCTTCTAGAGAGAAACGCTTAGCGCCTGGGAATTTTGCGCCCAAGTACTTTTCTAAGCCGTCTGCAGCAGTCAGACCTTTGTAGATTCTTAGTTTGGTTTCTTTGTCGAATTGTGGCTTCGAGAAGGACGATTCCAAACGCTGTTGTAACCAACGTTTTTCTTCGGTAGACGTGATGTGCATGTACTCAGCACCAATAGAGCCACAGTATGTCGCTTTAAGCGCAGCGTACAAGTCTTTGAGTTTCATTGTCTCTTTGCCACAAGCAAAAGAGCCAACGTTAAATTCTTTATCTAAGTCTGCATCGGTTAAATCATGAAAAGCAGGGTCAAGATCGCGAACGCGCTCTCTTTCCCAAATCCCTAACGGGTCTAGGTTAGCGTTCTGATGACCTCTGAAACGGAATGCATTAATTAACTGCAGAACTTTAACTTGCTTGGCATCAGCAGACCCTTCTGCGGATACCACGACTTCTCTGTGTTTGTTTTTAGCAAGCTCCGCAAATTGCGCTCTTACTTCTGAATGTTTAGTGTCAACATCCACACCATCAACTTTAGGTAGTTGATCAAACACCTCTCGCCACTCTTCTGGCACTGAAGCTGCATCATCTAGATACGCCTCATATAGATCTTCTACGTACGCAACGTTACCGCCGTACAAATGCGAAGATTCTAGCCATGCCTTCATCACACCTTCGTGCATCTATTAGCCCTTTTATCTAGCGCAGAAACTCAAACGAAAACAAGATGGCAAGCTTTTGCTTGCCATCTTAGCTAGTAGTATGTGTTATACCGAACGGTTTAACAACATTGATTTAATTTGTCCAATTGCCTTAGTTGGATTAAGACCTTTTGGACATACGCTAACACAGTTCATAATACTGTGACAGCGGAATACGCTGAACGCGTCATCAAGTCCAGCAAGACGTTCTTCAGTCGCTGTATCTCGGCTATCAGCCAAGAAACGATAAGCATGTAGAAGACCCGCAGGACCGATGAACTTGTCTGGGTTCCACCAGAAAGAAGGACAAGACGTTGAACAACATGCACAAAGAATACATTCGTACAGGCCATCTAGCTTTTCACGTTCTTCAATAGACTGAAGACGTTCTTCACCACCAGTTGGCTTATCGTTGATCAAAAATGGCTTAACCTTCTCGTATTGCGTATAAAACTGACTCATGTCAATTACTAGGTCACGAATTACTGGTAAACCCGGTAATGGACGAATAATGATCTTGCCTTTTCCACCTTTTTGCACCGCAGAAATTGGAGTAATACAGGCAAGGCCGTTCTTACCATTCATGTTTACGCCGTCAGAGCCACAAACGCCCTCACGACACGAACGACGGAAAGATAAAGTTGGATCTTGTTCTTTTAATTGCATCAGAGCATCCAACACCATCATGTCACGACCTTCCTCTACTTCTAGAGTATAGTCCTGCATACGCGGTGCTGAATCTTCATCAGGATTGTAACGATAAACTGATAATTCTAAAGTCGCCATCGCTTAGCTCCTAGTATGTACGTGCTTTTGGAGGGAAGGCTTCACGAGTTGTAGGCGCAAAGTTTACTTCACGCTTAGTCATCGAATCAGACCCCGGGTGATGAACTGAGTGGCACAGCCAGTTCTCATCGTCACGCTCTGGGAAGTCAAAACGTGAATGTGCACCACGACTCTCTGTACGGAAGTTAGCGGCTACTGCTGTCGAGTACGCTGTTTCCATCAAGTTATCTAGTTCTAAACACTCAATACGTTGCGTATTGAACTCAGATGACTTGTCATCTAGACGAGCATGCTTAAGACGCTCGCGGATTTCCTTAAGCTCTTTAAGGCCTTCAGCCATTGCATCGCCTTCTCTGAATACAGAGAAATTAAGCTGCATACACTCTTGGAGGTCTTTTTTAATTTGTACTGGATCTTCACCTTTCCCAGCTTCAGACGACTCCCAGCGATTGTAACGTGCGAACGCGTTATCAACATCATCTTTTGATGCCTCACCGCTAGACTCGAAGTTGTTTAGGTACGTGCCTAGGAAGTTACCTGCCGCACGGCCAAATACAACTAAATCAAGCAACGAGTTACCACCTAAGCGGTTTGCACCGTGTACTGATACGCACGCGATTTCACCTACAGCGAATAAACCTTCGATGATACGCTCATCACCATTTTCACTGACACTTAATACTTGGCCATTCACATTCGTTGGTACACCACCCATCATGTAGTGACATGTTGGGATAACCGGAATTGGTTCTTTAGCAGGGTCAACATGCGCGAACGTCTTAGAAAGGTCACATACGCCAGGTAAACGTAGGTTTAGCATCTCTTCACCAAGGTGATCGAGTTTAAGCTTGATATGCGTACCCCAAGGACCCTCACAGCCGCGACCTTCACGGATCTCAGTCATCATTGCACGTGCAACAACGTCACGACCAGCTAAGTCTTTTGCGTTAGGCGCATAACGTTCCATGAAGCGTTCACCATCTTTGTTCAGAAGGTAACCACCCTCACCACGACAGCCTTCAGTCACAAGCGTACCTGCACCTGCAATACCGGTTGGGTGGAACTGCCACATTTCCATGTCTTGCATTGAAATACCAGCACGCACCGCCATACCAACACCATCACCAGTGTTAATGTGTGCGTTAGTAGTAGATGCGTAAATACGACCTGCACCACCCGTTGCTAATACCACAGCTTTAGACTTGAAATAAACGACTTCACCACTTTCTATGTCAATCGCGGTAACACCAACGACGTCGCCTTTGTCGTTTTTAACTAAATCAAGCGCATACCACTCTGAGAACACATTTGTTTTGTTTTTCACATTTTGCTGATACAAGCAATGTAGTAATGCGTGACCAGTTCGGTCAGCAGCCGCAGCTGTACGTGCTGCCTGCTCACCACCGAAGTTCTTAGACTGACCACCGAACGGGCGCTGATAAACACGACCATTTTCAAAGCGAGAAAAAGGTAGTCCCATGTTCTCTAGCTCAGTAATAGCTTCAGGACCCGTTTTGGTCATGTATTCGATAGCATCTTGGTCACCAATGTAGTCTGACCCTTTAACCGTATCGTACATATGCCATTCCCAGTTATCCTCATGCGAGTTACCTAGCGCAACGGTGATACCGCCTTGTGCTGATACGGTATGAGAACGAGTTGGGAAAACTTTTGAAATAAGAGCACAAGTTTTGCCTGATTCCGAGATAGCAAGTGCCGCGCGCATACCCGCGCCGCCTGCACCGACTACAACTGCGTCAAATTCACGTACGTTATATTTCACTTAAACACCCCACAGAACAAACAGACCAATAGCTACGTAAGCTAGAGCCACAAGGTTTAATACAAAGCCAAGAATAGTACGAGTTGTTGAGTTCTTAACGTAGTCGGTTAAAACCTGCCACAAACCGATGCGTGTATGTACCATGATACATACTAGTGTGATCATCGTTGCTGCTTTCACAGCTAAGTTTGAGAACAACCCTGACCAAGCTTCATAAGTCAGTTCAGGAGTAATTAGAAGATAGCCTACGATGAATACCGCGTAAGCTAGAATAATTAACGCAGTTGTACGTAGTGACACGTAGTCTTGTACGCCATCACGCTTTAGAGTCGCTTGATTTAAGACCATATCCATACTCCAGCCAAAATTGCTACGATAACCCAAAGTGCTAGTGCAATCTTCGCGCTATTGTTGCCTGATTCTAATTCTTCCCAATGTCCCATATCCTGAATCATGTGACGGATACCACCGATGATGTGGTAAGACAATACAGTTAGGGTGCCCCACGCGATGAATTTCGCGATAAAGCCAGACATCAGTTCTTTTACAAACTCGAAGCCTTCAGGAGAAGAAAGGGATTCAGACCAAGCCCAAATCACAAAGGTCAAAGCGAAGAAGAAAGCAACACCGGTGACACGGTGAAGAATCGACGCTTTAGCCGTTGGCGGCATAGATATAGTCGTAAGATCTAGATTTACAGGTCTTTGCTTTTTCACAGTTACTTGCCCATCTTTGCCCACAAAGGAGCTCATCTACTTGTTTTTATGAAACCCACCTACATATTGCAAATGTAGGTGGCACACTCTAGATAAACCAATTAGGACACCAAAAAGTTCACTCGAGTGTAAAAATTGATGTAAAAATAGGTTTACCCACAGACGATACGGTATAAAACCGTTGACAGTATATAAGGCTATGCGCCCTTTTACAATTCTTGTTTAGATAGAGACGCTTGCGAATTAGCGAATGGTCTAATATTTAATCGCCGTAGAATATTTATTATACATTTATGCATAAATCACAGAAAAATTGACTTTTAACCTAGGTTATAAGTTAGAATGATCTGAATTTGCTTAACATTAGTATCACAACATAACAATCAGAATATTGTTATTAAATAGGAGACAAATAGATGGCAGATAAAAAAGCCACAGTCCATATTGATGGTCACGATCCGATTGAGTTACCAATTTACGAAGGTACAGCTGGACAAGACGTAGTTGACGTTCGCTCTTTAGGTGCTCACGGCCTATTTACGTATGACCCAGGATTTATGTCGACTGCCTCTTGTGACTCGTCTATCACTTACATTGACGGTGCCAAAGGTGTACTGCTTCATCGCGGTTATCCAATTGAGCAACTTGCTGAAAATTCTAACTATATTGAACTTTGCTACCTATTATTAAACGGTGAATTACCAAGCGAAGAACAACTAGCTGAGTTCTCAGATGAGATCACTCGCAACACAATGATGCACGAGAAAATTGCTGCGTTTTTCCAAGGCTTCCGTGTAGATGCACACCCAATGGCAATGCTATGTGGTGTAGTTGGTGCGTTATCTTCGTTCTACCACTCAGATTTGGACATTTCTGATGAAGATCAACGTATGCGTTGTGCAATCAAATTAGTAGCTAAGCTACCAACGATTGCCGCAATGGCGTACAAGTATAACGTTGGCCAACCGTTCGTATATCCACGTAACGACTTGAGCTACGCAGAAAACTTCCTTCACATGATGTTCTCTGTGCCAGCTGAAGACTACAACGTCAGCCCGGTACTTGCTAAAGCAATGGATCGTATTTTCATGCTTCACGCAGATCATGAGCAAAACGCATCAACTTCAACCGTTCGTCTTGCTGGTTCTTCAGGTGCAAACCCTTACGCATGTATCGCAGCAGGTATTGCATCACTTTGGGGCCCTGCACACGGTGGCGCAAACGAAGCATGTTTAACTATGCTTGAAGAAATCGGCTCTGTCGACCGTATTGACGAGTACGTTGCAAAAGCAAAAGATAAGAACGATCCGTTCCGTCTAATGGGCTTTGGTCACCGCGTTTATAAGAACTTTGACCCACGTGCGACAGTAATGCGTCAAACGTGCCACGAAGTACTTAAAGAGCTAAACATTCAAGATCCACTGCTTGACGTTGCAATGAAACTTGAACAGATTGCCCTAGAAGACCCTTACTTCATTGAGAAGAAGCTGTACCCGAATGTAGACTTCTATTCTGGTATCATTCTTAAAGCAATCGGTATTCCAACAAGCATGTTTACGGTTATCTTCGCGATGTCTCGAACTGTGGGTTGGATTTCACACTGGAATGAAATGCTTTCTCAACCAGGACACAAAATTGGTCGTCCGCGTCAGCTTTACAAAGGCTACACGTCTCGCGACTACAAAACACAAAACGACAGATAATCTCGTTATTGTGTTTGAAAAGGCCGCTTAATGCGGCCTTTTTTGTTTTAATATCGTCGCGTATTCGTTAGAATCGCGCAGCTCAATTAACTCAGGTACGTTATGACTGACATTCAATCTCTGCGCAACGACTTTCCAATTTTGAACAAACAACTTGATGGACAGCCGCTTTGCTATCTTGACTCCGCTGCAACTGCGCAAAAACCGAACAAAGTCATCGATGTCATAAAAACTTTTTATCAAGATGAGAATTCAAACGTACATAGAGGTTTACACACGCTGAGTGAAAACGCCACCGTTCGCTACGAAAGTGCCCGAGAAACAATTGCCAGTTTTTTAAATGTAGAAACACGAGAAATAGTATGGACCAGCGGCGCAACTGAATCACTAAATTTATTGGCTTATGGCCTGAGTGCATGCTTCAATTCAGACAGCGTCATTGCCATCAGTCCCTTCGAACATCACGCTAATATAGTGCCTTGGCAAGAAGCTTGTCAGCGTACTGGCGCAACTTTACTAGTGTTACCTATGTTAGACGGCGTCCTCGATGAGCAAGGCGCTATTGCGCTGTTAAAGCAGCATAAACCTGATGTGTTAGCGATGGGCCATGTTTCAAACGCACTTGGGAATATTCACCCAATTGAATCGCTCATCTCGGTTTGCAAGGCCATAGGTACTATCACGGTTATCGACGGCGCTCAGTCTTTACTGCATTTAAGGCCTGATCTGAAGGCACTGGATTGCGACTTTTATGTTTTTTCAGCTCATAAAGCGCTTGGACCAACAGGTGTCGGCGGACTTTATGGTAAATACCAGCAACTAAATGCGCTCCCCGTATACAAAACCGGCGGCGAAATGATAAGAGAAGTGAGCTTCGAGCGATCCAGCTATCGAGAGGCACCTGGTAAGTTTGAGCCCGGCACGCCCAATATTTCTGGCGTTATCGGTTTTGCTGCAGCGATAGATTATATAAACGAGATTGATCCCAGTGCACTTCAACGATATGAGCAAACGCTCTACCACGCCCTTTTAGAAAAGCTAAAACAGATTGAAGGCATCACGGTTTATGGCGATACACAAAACAATGTTGGCGTAGTCAGTTTTAACTATAAAAGCGAGCATCACTACGATCTTGCCACACTACTCAATACATACGGCGTAGCAGTCAGAAGCGGACACCATTGTACTCAGCCTCTAATGAAAATGCTCAAGGTTAACGGGACAGTGCGTGCAAGTTTGGCTTTTTATAATAACCAAGATGATATTGAGCATTTTATTAATGCGTTAAATGCCACAATAGAATTATTAGATTAAACTTATGAATATTGAACATATCACAAAAAAATTATCTGAAAGTCATGGCTGGCAAGCCAAGTACCGTGAAATTATGCTGCTAGGTAAACAACTTCCAGCGCTTCCTGATGCGCTGAAAGTCGACTCAGCGTTAGTGTCAGGCTGTGATAGTAAAGTTTGGCTCTATCTGGATTTAGATGAAAACGCGCAGCAGCTCGTACTCATTGCTGACTCAGATACGCGTATTGTCAAAGGATTACTTGCAATCATCATTGCAGCGTACGCAAGTAAAACGCCAGAGCAAGCAAGTCAGTTTAATGCTTATGAACTGTTTGAGTCGCTTGGATTAATTGCTCACCTAAGCCCATCAAGAGGTAATGGTATACGTGCGATTGTTGAACAGATCCAAGCAAAGGCGGAGTTATTAAAATAAAGTGATATAAGGTGCTCGAACGAGCACACTTATTCGCTGTTTTTGTTTTGTTTATCTAGGTACTTGCGTATTGCTTTGGACGCCGCAAAAAAACCAAAACTCCCGGTTACCATAGTAGCAGAGCCAAACCCGGTCGCGCAGTCCATATTTTTCCCACCTTCAGCTTGTTGCTTTGCCTTGCACACGGTGCCGTCGGTACTTGGGTAAACGAGTTGCTCTGTGGAATACACACAATCCACGCCAAATTTACGTTTTGGATTATCGCTAAAATTATATTGTTTTCTGAGAATATAACGTACTTTTGCCAGCAGCGGATCATGGGTTGTCTTTGCCACATCCCCATATTGGATCTGGCTCGGATCGGTTTGACCACCTGCACCTCCTGTGGTGATCACCGGTATTTTATTACGCTTACAATGCGCGATTAGCGCCGCTTTCTCTTTAACTGCGTCGATACAGTCGATAACATAATCAAAGCCTTGAATGTAATCTCTAATGTTATCTAACATCAAAAAATCATCGATCAAGGTAACTTCACAATCTGGGTTAATAGCAAGACAGCGATCTCGCATTGCTTCAATCTTTTGCATGCCGATACTTTCGCTATGAGCATGTAACTGGCGGTTAATGTTAGTTACACAAATATCATCCATATCGATAAGCGTTATCTTACCTACGCCCGTTCTCACTAGCGCTTCTACAGCCCAGCTGCCAACGCCACCAATACCAATGACACAAAAGTGTGCTTTACTTAATGCTTCTAACTCGGCGTTACCGTATAACCGACCAATGCCGCCAAATCTTAGTTCTCTATTCGAATCCGTCATGTTACCACTCTAATTGACTTGGATTTTGCCAACTTGCAAAGATTTCATGTGCCAATAAATGGCCAAATGCACCCTCACCTTCAGGCGCCGCTTGATAACGTTGATGGTTACCTTGCCACTCAAATTCAAGGCAAAATGCGTGAAGATACGTTCTATCAGCAGGCTCTCCACTATAGGCTAAATCACCTAAAATTGGCGCACCGATACTTTTTAGTGCCACGCGAATTTGGTGTGTTTTACCGCTAAACGGTTTAACGATACAAGCGCGTAGGTTGCTCGCAACAGAGCATGAATAAAATCGAGTCACCGCAGGATTTAGCTTAGTTTTAACCAGTTTATAAGTGCCTCTACGCGACTTAGCCATATCACCTTTTATCCAGCCTTGCTTTTTCTTCGGTTTAGCACTGACTAACGCCAAGTAAAATTTATCTATTTTTCGGGCGGAAAACAGGCTCGTCAACTGCTTTGCAGCCTCGCTAGATTTCGCTAAAAGAATGAGTCCCGATGTGACTTTATCAAGGCGGTGAACCGCAAATAAGGGATAGCCTAATTGCTCCGTCAGTAAGGCAACAAAACCTGCACCATCCTCACTATGGAAGCTCACACCTTGAGGTTTGTATGCAACTACATAGTCTGCCTCGTCTGCAATGAGCTTATACTTTTCCATTCAGTATCTCTTGAACTCGTGCCAAATCTTCGGGAGTATCGACTCCTGCATGCACTGGCTTAGCCGCTTTAGCGACCTTAATTTTGTATCCATGATACAGCACGCGTAGCTGCTCTAGTGACTCTTGCAACTCTAGCGGTGAAACACTTAGCGATAAATAGGTTTGAATAAAGCCCGCACGATAAGCATATATGCCAACATGACGTTTAAAGTGACTCACTGGAATGTTATTTTTGTCGAGCGTTAACATACTGTCGCGCTGAAACGGAATAGACGAGCGAGAGAAATACAGTGCGTTGTCTTGAATATCAGACACCACTTTCACCGCATTCGGATTTAACACCTCTTCTACATCTTCCACATCAACGCACAAAGTCGCCATCGGTGCATCAGAATGATGCAGTAGTGCTGCCACTTGTGCGATGTTATCAGGCTCTAACAGTGGCTCATCACCTTGTACATTGACCACCAAGGTTTGTTCGTTCAGCCCCAGTTGTTCAACAACTTCGGCGAGTCGCTCAGTACCAGATTGATGATCTTCACGCGTCATAAGCACATTATCAGTGAAGTGTTGCGCTGCCTCAAATACCGCACTGTGATCGGTTGCGATATAAACCGCTGCAGCGCCAGATTGAATCGCCTGTTCGTAAACACGCTGGATCATTGGTTTGCCGCCGATATCAGCAAGCGGTTTACCAGGCAGCCGGCTTGAAGCGTAACGCGCCGGAATAACGACTACGAATTCCACTGCTCAACCTCATCGCTGCTCAGCTCGCGCGCTTCGTTTTCCAATAACACAGGAATGTCGTCTTTAATTGGATACGCAAGCTTAGCTGCTGTGCTGATCAACTCTTTGTTTTCTTTGTCATATCTCAATTTGCCTTTACATACTGGGCAGGCAATTATTTCTAGTAATTTGGTATCAAAGGCCATGATAAATCTCTTTCTTTTTAAGTAAATTTAATACCGCTTTTTCAAGCGCTGATGTAGGTTTGGCATCTACTTTGAGGTAATACCAATTATCTTTTGCAAATGTGCGACACTTTACCGCATCTTTCTCTGTCATAAAAATAGCGCCGTTATCGATTTGCGAGAAGTCGGACGCTTGATATGGATGATGGTCCGCAAAATGTAGGCTTTCACTCAGAACAATCCCCCTATCTCGTAGCGTATTTTCAAATCGCACGGGATTGCCGATAGCACAGACTGAAGCACCAGCCATTTCAATATTGGATGCTGGACTATCATCTGTAACACGAAAAAAACCAACCGCCTCTAGCGTATAGGAGTAACTTTCGCACCCACCATTATATACGGCAAGATCGACACTCTGAATACGCTTAGGTAACTCCCTAAGGGGCCCTGCTGGCATCCACAAGCCATTCCCAAAGCGCCGTTCAGCATCAACAATACAGAATTCAATATCTCGCGCCAATTTATAGTGCTGTAGCCCATCGTCGCTGACGATGATGTTTACATCGCTACTATCCAATAATTTCTCAATACTGGCTTGTCTATCAGCACCAATCATCACTGGGCATTTCAATCGTTTGGCGAGTAAACAAGGTTCATCACCGCCCTCTTCCGTTGAGGTCGCTTCAGTGACCAAAAACGGGGTTGAGCTAGGTTTCGCACCGTAGCCTCGACTGATCACCCCAACCTTAAAACCAAGCTTTTCAAGAAAAGGGACTAACCAAAGCACAAATGGCGTTTTGCCATTACCGCCCACACTGATGTTACCGACAATAATAACCGGAACAGGCGAGCGATACGCGGAGCAAAAACCGAGTTTATAAAGCCCCTTTCTTATCGAGCTAATAAGCCCGAATATCAGGCTTAACGGAAGCAATAATAGTGTTAGTATGCCCGCTTTTTTATACCAACTTTGCTCTATTTTTGATGCCATTTATTGCTCACCAAACTGCATTTTGCAAAGTGCATGATAAACCCCTTCCTGCGCGACCAATTCAGCATGCTTGCCTTGTTCGATGATCTTGCCTTTATCTAGCACATAGATGCAGTCGCAACGCTCGATTGTCGATAACCGATGGGCAATTACTATGGTTGTCTTGTCGGCCATTAGCTCTTCTAACGCTTGTTGGATCAAACGCTCAGATTCCGTGTCTAGTGCTGATGTGGCTTCATCTAAAATGAGGATTGGTGCATCTTTTACGATAGCACGCGCGATGGCGATACGTTGTCGTTGTCCGCCAGAAAGCATCACGCCATTTTCACCAACAACAGTATTTAGGCCCTCAGGAAGATCTTTAACAAACTCCCAGACGTGGGCTTGTTTTGCTACTTTTTCGAGGGCTTCTTGCGATAAGGGTTGCTTTAACGAGTACATAATATTGTTTGCAATGGTGTCGTTAAACAACACCACTTGCTGCGACACGATGGAAAACTGCGCGCGTAGATCCGCAAGCTGGTAATCATTTATATTCGTACCATCTAACTCGATTCTGCCCGCTTCAATATCATAGTAACGCGGTAAGAGATTAGAAATCGTTGATTTTCCTGAGCCACTTCTACCAACCAACGCAATGCTCTGCCCAGCTTTGATTTCAAGGTTTAATGACTCAATTACCGGATCGTTTTTAGATGGATAAGTAAAGGTTAAGTCTTTGACTTTTAGGTTACCTTGAGCACGAGATAAAGACTGCGTGCCAGTGTCCTTTTCTTTTTCAAGATCAATCACCGCAAACACACTTTTCGCTGCAGAGATCCCGCGTTGTAAGTCGCTATTCACATTGGCAAGTTGTTTTAAAGGACGCAGCATCATCATCATAGAGGTGATCAAAGTGACAAAGGTGCCCGATGAAATTTTATCTACCATAGAAGGCATTGCGACAATCGCGAGTATCACCGCCATTGCGCTCGCCGCTATGATTTGGATGATAGACACGCTCAGCGCTTTAGTCGCATCCATTTTTACGCGTTGCTGGCGATTATGATTATTAACTTTAGCAAAGTGAGAGATGGTTTTATCTTGACCACCAAACCCATGAATAACTTTATGACCCGCCATCATTTGCTCAGAGCTTTTCGTCACTTCTCCCATCGCATCTTGAATATTCTTGGAAATTTTCTTAAAACGCTTGGACACCACCGTAACTATCACCGCCACGATTGGTACCACAACTAAGAAAATAAGCGAGAGCTGCCAACTTGCATAAAACATCGTGATAAGTAAGAAAAACACAAATGCACCTTCACGGATCAGCACTTGAAGCGCCTTAGTGACGGCTTGCTGTACTTGCTCTGTGTCAAAAGTGATTTTTGATATCAGTTCGCCATTAGAGTGTTGATCATGAAACGACACGGGTAGATACAACATGTGTTCAAATAGTTGCTGTCGCAAAGTGCGAACAACCTGAGACCCAACATAAGACAAGCAATACGATGCCATATAGTTAAATATACCGCGACCAATAACTAACGCGATGACAACAAAGGGCGCTAGTTTTAGTACATCGCGATTGCCTGCAGTGAGACCCTCATCGATAAATGGATCCATTAAGGCAACGAACGAAGCGTCCATCGCAGCGTACCCTATCATGCCAATTACTGAAAATACGGCAGCGAGTTTAAAGTCTTTTACATAGCTAAATAATCTAGCGTAAATCTGCTTGTCGGTTGGTTGCATTGCCAGCCTCTACTTTTCTATATGGCATTATTGTAACTTTCAAATCGTTAAAACTGAATGGATTATCTGAGAAACCAGTAATTTTCCACTTCTCGAGCTCGTTCAACTGTGATTTCTTGAGCAAAAATTGAGATCTTTATATGGCCATCTAAGGCGGTATCCAATAGCGTGCTCCCTACTCTTTGGTATCTTTCAATCACGTTCTCATTGGGAATTTTCCAAGGCGAATAAAAGGCACGAGAAAATATCGCAATATCCGGGTCAACTGCTTGAATAAACTGCTCGCTTGAAGAGCTGCCACTACCATGGTGTGGAACCAGTAAAATGTCGGCTTTGAGTGCTTCTTTTTCTAGAGTAAGTAACTTAGCTTCAATGACTTTCTCAATATCTCCTGGTAATAAAAGCGTAAACTGCCCATCAGAGATACGAACCACACAAGAGTTATTGTTGTCATTGTTCGACATTTCTTGAGGCCAGATCACAGATACCTCTAGTCCCTGAAATTGATGCATTCCTAGCACACAACTATCAGCAACACTTGCTGGGTGAAAACGCTGTAACGACTTCCCGCCATCAAAAGCAATGAGGTCGTCAACGCCACCATTATGGTCACCATCGTTATGACTAATGATGGTATCTTGCAGCGTAATTCGATTATTTAAAAGATAGGGTTTGATCACAAACTCGAACATCGAAAAATAACCAAAATACTTAGCCCCCACATCATAGAGCAGCCCTTTGTTATCACGAGAAACTAACACTGCCGTTCCGTGACCCACGTCAAAGATATCGATTTGCCATAGTGGATAAACTCGAAATTGATACTGAACAAGGAAAAATAATACAGGTAATAAACCGAGATAATCTCTGAATAAAAAAAGCAACAAAGCACTTAAGTAGCTGGTTATGAGAAACACGGACGAAACGCTGGGTATATCTACCCAACTTAGAGGAGCGCTTTGCAACAGCTCAAAAAGAGCCACTAAACCATTATCAACTAAGTGAAGTGGAAGTTGCCAACCAATAGCGTGCAACGCAGTAACATGAAGCAGTAGTAGCGGAAATACAACCACAGAAATCAACGGGATCACCATGATGTTCGCAACCAGTGAGATAATACTCGCACCAGAAAAGAAATATAGGTTAAGTGGCAACAGGCAGATAAATAACGCAAGCTGCAACTTAATTAACGCAAGCAGTTTTGCACCTATACCTCGACCAACTTTTGTCACTAACGTTACGATGATAGCAACCGCAAAAAAGGAATAATATAAACCAGGATTAAGTAGCGAAAACGGGTCTACCGCCAAGACGATTGTCAACGCAACCGTTAACACTTGAAGCGCTTTAAGTCGCACAGCAAAGAGGTAACAGGCAACCCATACCATTGCCATGATCACAGCTCGAGTCGCCGATACACTGTAGCCGCAGAGAATGACGTATCCAAAACACAACAGTAATGCAAAAACTAAACACCACTGATGCAAGTTGGCTGCCTGGGAGATTATTACCGGGATACAATACAGCACGACTTTTATCAGCAAAAACGCGATGGCAAATACCATCCCGATATGCAGCCCTGAAATCGCTAACAAATGGCTCAAACCTAGACTTCTAAATTGTGTTTTGTTTTCAAAGTCGACTTTGCTTGTATCGCCGGTTAACAAAATATAATACAGCCAAGCATAACTGAGCCCGTTTAGCTTTTTATCTATGAATAAGCGGTAGTTATTTCGCCACGTAGTGTCCTTCACTACCAAATTGATTGTTTTGATGCTGCCCTTAAAATACATGTGCTTTCTAAACGCATGCAATTCAGCGTTAAAAAGTCCGATATTAACTCGGCTACGATAACGCTTAAGCTTTACCGTAAACTCAATGTGGTCGCCAACTGTCAATATAGGCGCTGATGAGTCACGATAAAGCTTTGCATTTACCGTACGCCAACGCGCAAACTGATAGCCGTCAACTTGCTCTAGCTGTACCTTTAACGCTTCACCAATCACAGAATTATCAACCTCAATAACTTTACCCGAAGCAGTTACAGGCTGCGATTGCCACATTTCTGGTGTTTTTAACTGATAAAAAACAAAGTAATGGCTAAGAACAATGGAAATCCCTAAAATAAACCCTGCCAATATAGGACAAAAAAGCTTAGAATAGCGGCCCATGAAGTAGAGGAATATGCTTATTGCGGCTAATCGCCAATTGTCGAGAAGAAATACCGCACTGAAGCAACCCAGAATTATTCCAAAACATATCAGAATCCAAGTAGATGGCAGCTGCAAATGGCGAAAAAAACGATTCAACGCTTTTTACCTGATCATAATAAAATCAAACAACAGAAATCATTAAAAATCTTTGGTAAGTTACTGCATGATGCCAACCTCTGGCATTTAAACCGGCGCTCAGCACGCGGCGCATTTTCGGTGGGGCTATTTTTCGCATTCATCCCTGTTCCTTTTCAAATGGTACTGGCAGCAGCACTAGCGATTCCATTTCGCGTCAACTTGCCGTTGTCTATTGCACTCGTGTGGATCACTAACCCACTCACAATGCCGCCTATATTTTATTGCTCATACTTAGTCGGTGTATTTGCTCTTGGCCAAGAACAACAACCATTCCATTTTGAGGCGAGTTGGGAATGGCTTGCACAAAGTCTGACAACGATTGGGCCTGCATTTATCGTCGGCTCTTTGATCTGCGCAACACTTGCCGCCATTGTCGGCTTTTTCGGTATCGATTACCTATGGCGACGCTCAGTAAACAAAGCTTGGCAAAGTCGCGGCCAAGACTAATATCAGTATAGTTAAGATTTATACAGCTTGAACTAAATATCGAATTGAACTTACCTATATTTCTTTTCACACATAAAAAAAGCCCTTCCGGGCTTTTATCGTCTAAATTGTACTCTAGGCTTTACGACGTCTTCTCAGCGCCACTAGTGGTAACGCGAGTAAACTAAGCCAAGACCAGCTTGCAGATTGACGCTCATATGTCTCTGCTTCAGGTGGTGTACAGTTTTCTGGTTCGCCAGAAATTGGGGTAAGTAGAACAGGTAAGCTTACCGATTCATACTCAGTCTCACCCTTACTGTCCTTCTCAATTTCACCCAACGTATTGCGTCTTTCAACCGTTTTGGTTGCAATCGCATATATCTTGTTGTCATCCGTGATCTTCACGGCCTCTGCAATGGTGTAGGGGAAAGAATCGCTCTTGCAAGGAAGAAGTGAATTTAAATTAACTAGTTTTTCTGCACCGATTTCATATAAAAACGCTTCGCGACGACGGTTAGAGCCACTCTTTTCTGTAACACCTTGGCCTACAACAAAGCCATTATTGTTGATATCTGTGATTGCTGTCGCCGAGCCCTCAAAGTATGCAGGCATCTCTTTAAATTCTGATGTTTTCGTATCAAAATAAAAACCGGTTGAGTCATAATCTCTTGAGCCATTTGATGACCGACCAAACACACCAACAATCGTGCCATTGTCATTTACATCAACTGCTTGGCTATACTCGATGAAGCTTTCAACTTCTTTGATGCGCTTGATTTCACCATCTTTATAATAAACAGCCTGTCCATATGGCAATAAATCATTATTACTTTGACGACGCACTCGGGACTCACCAACAGTTAAGCCGTCCGCATTAGTTGCCAAAGCCAAGCTTGAATAGGCTCGCTCATCATCTTCATCAGGTGTAAAGCCAAGCCCAAGATCGGTTGCGCTGACTAAGTTAAAATCGTTATCAAACGTCCACTTATACGCTCGAGTATGATATGGCGAGGTCAGCCTTTGAATACACACATCAACTGGCTCATCTACACCGTCACAACTGTCTTCTATATTTTCTGTTGCTCTTTGCGATAACGACGTCGAGCTTTGTCCCACAACAATATAGCCGCCATCTGCAGTTTGTTTGATATCAGTGGCGAGAGAAAAACCGCCGTATTCTGTAAAGGCAGGCTCTAACCTAATTTTCTCTCCAGCTGGTGTAACTAAAATACCTTTATTTCGCCAATCACGTACAAAGTAAGTTTCTTCTTCTGTTTCACCCTCAGGAGTAAAAGTTATCTTTTTAAAAGGTGCAGAGCCCCAGCCAACTATTGTCCCGTCTTCTGCGATGCTTGTAAGATAGTTAGTAACCGAGCGAGTAAGTCCTTCGTAATCAGGAGATTGTTCATCAAACACCACAAACTCTTCTGCGGTATTGTTGTTATATGTCAAAGAAATTGCTCTTTCAATTCTTTGATACTCTTGGCTAACTACTCTACTCGAATTCATAACATAAGACAGCATAAATGCATGAGCTTGAGCATTCGTATTAGCTGCATCATTATTTTGAATATCTTCTAGTGTGAAGGTGATTTCTTCTTCGATCAGCTCATACTGCTTTTTTGTACTGTCGTAATAATTTTTTAGTGTTGAATCATCGAAGTCGATATACGACACATCAATCTTTACACCAAATAAGTTGGAAGCGTGACCAATCACATCTCCAGCTTCATTAGCATCCGACACGTAGCTATATTTGCTATTATCATGTCTTGGTAATTCAGTTAACTGATAGGTGGCAGCGGTCGCCTGTTGTGAAAGGGCTACGGCGACACTCGCGGCTAAAAGTTTAAATTTCATTTTAATCCTTACTGCTGATTCTGTAATGCTTCTAGTTCTTCCCAGCGTTCAAACGCGGCTTCCAGCTTCGACTCTAGCTCAGTCAAATGGTTCAATGCCTTGTGGGTCGTTTCTTGATCTTGTTTAAAGAAGTCTGGATCGCTGACCAGTGCTTGTTGTTTGTTCACTGCCTCTTCAAGTTCCTCTACTTTACTGGGCAACGACTCTAATTCAAGTTTTAATTTGTAACTCAGTTTATTTGAACGAGCAGGCGCAGCTGCTTTTTTAATCTCGGCTTGTTGCTGTTTTTCTTGATGAACCTTTTGCGCTTCTTTCTTTTGCTGCTCACGTCTTTGTTGATACAGCTCAAAGTCACTATAACCGCCAACAATTTCTGTCACCAAGCCTTCGCCTTCGAACGCCCAAACACTGCCACAGGTATTATCGATAAACTCTCGGTCGTGGCTAACGACCAGCACTGTACCTTGGTATTGGTTTAAGATTTCTTCAAGTAACTCAAGCGTCTCAATATCCAAGTCATTGGTCGGCTCGTCCAGCACAATAATATTTGAAGGCTTAAGGAAAAGCTTTGCAAGCAACAAGCGATTTTTTTCACCACCTGATAATGCCTTTACTGGGGTTCGAGCTCTCGCTGGCGGAAATAAAAAGTCTTGCAGATAGCCAAGCACATGACGCGAGCGGCCACCCATCATTACTTCTTGCTTGCCTTCTGCGACATTATCCTGCACGGTTGCTTCTTCATCCAATTTTTCTCGATATTGATCAAAGTACGCAACTTCAAGATTCACACCTTGTTTTACACTGCCTGAATCAGGTTTAATATCACCAAAAAGCATTTTTAACAGCGTGGTTTTACCCGCTCCGTTAGGACCGACCAAGCCAATACGGTCACCACGCATCACCAGCGTTGAAAAGTCCTTCACAATGTATTTTTCTTGGAATGCCTTGTCTAAATGTTTTGCTTCAAAAACCAGCTTACCGGAACGATCTGCCGTCTCGATGTTGAAGTCTGTCTTACCTTGTTGCTCAATGCGTTGCTTGCGCTCAACACGAAGCGCTTTTAGTGCTCGCACACGCCCTTCGTTACGGGTTCGACGGGCCTTGATCCCTTGCCTTATCCAAGTTTCTTCTTCGGCAAGCTTTTTATCAAACAAGGCATTCTGTTGCTCTTCCACTTTTAAATCATGGGCTTTTTGTTCTAGATATTGCGCATAGTCCCCTGGGTATGAAACCAACTTGCCACGGTCTAAATCTAAAATTCGGGTTGCCATTGCGCGAATAAAGGCACGGTCGTGAGAGATAAATACGATCCCCCCTTTAAACTCTTTCAGGAATTGCTCAAGCCAGATAACACTTTGCATATCAAGGTGGTTGGTCGGCTCGTCGAGTAGCAACAAGTCTGGGTCGCTCACCAACGCTTTGGCCAGAGCGACTTTGCGTAGCCAGCCACCTGAGAGCTCTTCTAGGCGCATATTCGCATCTAATTGCAACTGGCTAAGCACTTGCTTGATCCTTGACTCAAAACGCCACGCGTCTTCGCTTTCCAAGCGCTGAGTCAGGCGCTCAAGCGAGGTCATCAGTTTATCTGACTGGCTGGTTTGCAGTTTTTCACTGACTTCATGAAATTCAATGAGCAGCTCAGCGACATCAGGTAAACCGTTCGCAACATAATCAAAAACCGACCCATTTGCGCCCTTTGGTGGGTCTTGTTCTAGCCTTGAAACTTTTAATCCACCAACACGGTTGATTTCACCATCATCAAGTTGAACTTGATCATCAAGTACTTTCAATAGCGTTGATTTACCAGCACCATTTCGGCCCACAATACAAACGCGCTCGCCTGATTCAATAACGGCATCAGCTTGGTCAAGTATAGGGTGTGAGCCAAAAGCCAGTTGGGCTTTAGCAATTCGAATGAGATCCATATTATTCTATAAATTCTTGTAGTTGTTGTTGAGTAAAAGGCCAGCCAAGTTCCTGACCTGTCTCGCCTTTTTTAATCACTGGAATTCTATATTGATATTCCGTCATCGTCTCTTCACTATCGACGATATCGACGAGTTCAATTTCGGCTTCAGGCAAAAATTGAATTAACATCGCCAACGCTTCTTCACAAAGATGACAACCATCGGTGTGGAATAAGGTACATTTAATCATGACGGATCAACCAGCTGTTGTGAATTTGCTTGTTACGCTTAAAATCCAAAGACAAAGTTTGTGATGAGTATTCCTCAGCGGTTAGGCCAAGTGCCGCAAGTCCCATTTCATCGATTTTAAATCCGCGTTTGTTATTAGAAAACAGCAGTACACCATTCGGTGCTAATATTTTCTTTACCCAACTAAATAGTTTTAAATGATCTCTTTGTACGTCAAATGCGTCAGACATACGCTTAGAGTTAGAGAATGTTGGTGGGTCTAAGAAAATGAGATCATATTGACCAACGGCTCTTTCAAGCCATTTTAAGCAATCCGCTTGCTCAAATCTGAAACGTGGATTCTTCAAACCATTTAGCTCAAAGTTTTCCTCAGCCCACTTTAGATAGGTCTTTGACATATCTACTGTGGTAACAGACTTTGCACCGCCAACTGCGGCGTGCACAGAAGCACTACCTGTGTACGCGAATAGATTTAACACACGTTTATCTTTCGAATGTTGCTGAATAAACTTGCGAGCTAAGCGGTGGTCTAGGAATAGACCCGTATCAAGATAATCAAATAGGTTAACCTTGAACTTAGCACCGTACTCTTCTACTACCTCAGTACGGTTTTGCTTGTCCAGGGCTTTGTATTGCTCTTGACCTTTTTGGCGCTTTCTTACTTTTACCGCGATGTTTAGCGGGTCGATATTCAGCTGCTCGGCGGTAAGTGTGATCACGTCTTGCAAACGTTTTTGCGCAACGCTATCGTCAATTTCTTTTGGCGCTTTGTATTCAAAGATTACTGCGCTGTCGTTATATACATCAACTGCAACATTGTACTCTGGAATATCCGCGTCATAAACCCGATACGCGTTAATGCCTTCTTTTTTCAGCCAAGATTTTAAGCCCTGCAGGTTTTTCTTCAAACGGTTGCCAAACGCAATCGAGCCTTCAAAATTAAGACCGCTGCTCTGTTTATTTTGCTGTACCTGCATTTCATTCATTTCATACAGGTTAAGTAGTACATCTAGTGGGCCATTCTTGAATTTATAAGACTTTTTACGCGCCAATTTTAACACTTTTAACAGGCTTTCTTCGCTTGCAAGTAACGCCAAATTCCAGTCTTTATAGTGCTTTTTAAAGGCGATCCCCATATTGCGATATAGCGTAATAATTTCGGCCATACCTCCTAGACGTTCACCATAAGGCAAGTTACTCAGCACAGTGCCGGGACGTTTAGCAGCAAGGCTAAGCTGATTGGCATCTTCAAACTTAAACTTTATATGTGACTCAACGCCTGCGCGCTTGGCATTACGCTCAGCAATTGACAGCACACGTTCATCGATATCACTACCGATCAGCCATAAGCTCTTTTGCTCTGGCTGTACCTTTAATTGTGCTTTAAGCTCGGTGAACTTACTTTCACGAAAACTCGGCAGGCGTTTAAAGGCAAAGTCTTTATTTAGGTTAGTAGGTAAGCCAAGTGCCATAGAAGCTGCTTCAATCAATAACGTGCCAGAACCACAGCAGGGATCAAAAAGTGGCTTATTAGTATCTTCAAGCCAGCCGCTACGTTTAACCAGCGCTGCCGCTAAATGTTCACGAATTGGCGCTTTACCTTGTTTGTCACGATAACCTCTATCAGATAAGCGAGGTCCCGAAAAATCGATATATAGCGCACAGCCTTGCTTAGATAATTTCGCTATGATGCGAATATCCGGTGTCTGTTTGTCAACATCTGGACGTTGTTCAAACAGGTCATTGAAGTAGTCAACGATCCCATCCTTAACAACCAGACCAGAGAATTGCGTATTTTTAAGCGCATTATTCGTACCATTAAACTCTACTGCAAAGGTCTGCTTTGGGCTAAACCAATCTTGCCATGCCTGAAAACGAACAAACTTGTAGAGAGAATCTTTGTCATTCACTTCTGGTTTGTCATCGATAAGCAACATCACGCGCGTTGCAAATCGTGTCATCATACAGAACTTTTGTACGTCTAGATTAGCACCTGTGAACTTAACTGAACCAACGGTTTGCTTATTTATTTCAAAACCAAACTCGGTTAACTCTTCAACCAGTAACTGCTCTACACCAATAGATGTCAATGCGATAAATTGCAATTTGAATACCCTTAAATTTCAACTGGGCGCAGTATAACACACAAGTTATCGTTAGTTATTAGTTGAGCTTAGTTGTATGGGGATAAATTACGTTAAAAATTTAGCAAGTTCAGAAAGTCTAACTTATCTAGCGCGCTTATGTCCGAACTCTTGCTTTCGTAATTTTGTAGTAAGTTATGGAGCTCCCCTTTTTCAAACCACACGCCACCACAGCACCCGCACTCACTAAAACTAGCTTCAAAGAGCGTATAGCCTTTAAGTGTATCACCATCATCAGGGCATAATTGTAAAACGTCACGCTCAACCAACGACCGCTTTGCAATAAAATCGGTATAACTAAAGTGATAAGTATGTTTAATGGAATCAATAAATTTGCGCGGCAGCCAAATGGCACCGCATGACTGACATTGATAACCGCAATGTCCTTCAGCGTCGGCATAAGTTAGTTTTAATGTTTTATCGCAAAGGCAGCGCATTCTGTTCCCTAGATCTGCAAACTTAGGTACAGATTAATACAGGGAATAATTGCTGGTCAATAAAACGATGGGATGAACTTGGCTATGCGCTTTGATGTACCCGATGTGTTAATACAAGAGGCGCTAACCGATCGTTCAGTACTTTTATCGCTTGAAATTGTTCAAGCTCTATTCCCTCATCAAGCATAAACTGCTCGTTTAGGCTTAAACAAAGACTTGACTGACCATCATGCTCGATAATTAGAAACTCGCCGCGGCTTAACTTAGAATTTAAACACACAACCGCCTCACTCACAGGTTCCCCACCAAAATATGGCTTAAAAAACCAGCTTTTTGCTTGCATAGGTTGTAGGTGAAACTTTGCCGCAGTGGCATTTAAAGCGATTTGGCAGCATCTGGGCTCGTTCCAAACACCAAAACCGCAAAGGTAGGAAAATACACTCTGATAAAATTCAGCTTCGCTGAGACTAAAATTAGGATTAACGGTGGAGTCTTCAGTAAGGTGGCGCAAACGAAAAGGCGTGCAAAGCTGAAGCTCGTCACCCAAATCAATTAACAACCTGTTCCTTTCTGTGCAGCGGATCCATTGCCACTCTTTTGAAGCTTGCAAAACTTCTCTCCCACCAACCAATTAGCTCAACTAGTAAGTGGGAGTATAACGCGAAAAACGCAATGATGAAATTTTTTATAATAACGTTTTGTTTTGGATCATTTGGTTATATGACCGATCCTTATAAGGACGAAACGATCTTTTTAACAAGCGCTGGCCCTTCATAAATAAAGCCTGTGTAGACTTGTACTAAATCAGCACCAGCTGAAAATTTCTCTTTTGCAGATTCCGCACTGTCAATACCACCTACACCGATGATTGGTAGCTTACCGTCGGTAATACGCTTCAATTCGCTGACAACATGCGTCGATTTTTCACGAACAGGTCTACCAGACAAACCACCTGCTTCATTACCGTACTCTAGGTTTTCTACCGCATCTCGGGCTAATGTTGTGTTAGTTGCAATAACACCATCGATACGATTATTAACTAATGATTCTGCGATCTGGGTTAACTGAACGCCATCGACATCTGGTGCGATCTTTACCAACATAGGCACTGACTTGTTATGCTTGGCGATAAGATCCATCTGTTCATTTTTTAGGCTTTGCAATAGATCGTCCAGCGCCTCGCCATATTGTAGATCTCTCAGACCCGGTGTATTTGGTGAAGAGATATTCACAGTGATATATGAGGCATGCTCAAATACTTTTCTCATACAGTGAATGTAGTCATCTTTACCTTGCTCATTCGGTGTATCTTTATTTTTACCAATGTTGATCCCAAGGATCCCATCGTATTTTGCTGCTTTTACGTTGTTGACTAGGTAATCAACGCCCTTGTTATTGAATCCCATGCGATTAATAATCGCATTTGCTTCGGGTAGACGAAAGATCCGAGGCTTGTCGTTACCCGCTTGTGGTCTCGGCGTGACAGTTCCCACTTCAATGAAACCAAAACCCATTTGTGCAAATGCTTCGATACACTCGGCATTTTTATCAAGACCGGCGGCCAACCCGACTGGATTTTTAAACTCTAACCCTAGAAAATTAACCGGTTTGTCTTGAACTGATTGAGACCATGCAAGGCTCATTGGCGTATTCGTAAAGCGGCGCAGGTTGTTTAGGGCAAAATCGTGTGCCCACTCCGCATCTTTGTTAAACATAAAACGACGCGCAAGATCGTAAAACATGGTAGCTCCTCAGTATTGGTAACGTAATCGACTTAGCTAAAATCACCGTTTTGTGACTTTAGCTAAATGGATTATGCCAATGGCATTAGACAAAAAAATACCCCAGTCAAAGCTGGGGTATTGTAGCGATTTCTGGATTATTTGGAAGTATCGCAGTTGTGGCTTAGTAACATTAGCTCACGAAGTGCAACTGAGAACTTAGCAAAGTCATGACTTTGCGACGTCTTAAACTCAGTTAACATTTGCTGCCAACGGTGTAGTAAGCCTGCTTGCTTATCCATCCACTGTTCAATTTGTTCATTGATATCACTGTCATCACCAGCAAAGCTGTTTAATACAACCTCTGACAATGAACGCTGTTGCCAATCAAGCTCCTCACGATATGAAGCACGAGCAAGCGCCTGCCAATGGTTTGCAACAGGTTGAGCCGTGATTTGGTCAAGGAACCAATGTAGACCCATGTTTGCACCGAGCGTGAAGTAGGTATTAGACACAACACCGATCTTACGACCTGAGTTATGCGCCACTTCCGCTAGGTCCATGACCGAGAACAAGCTTGAAAGTGACACAATACGCAGTGCAATCTCAGCTGGTACACCTTGAGATTCAAGGTCGCGCGCTTTATCAACGATCTGCTCGCTTTCATTTGCAACCATGTAGTTGTGTAGATTTGTACTTAAATCTTTAAATGTTGGTGCAAAGAACGCGATAGTTTGCTCGATGGTTTGAGACTTATCACGGTGGCGCAAGAACCAGCGCGTTGAACGGCGAACCGTACGACGTAATTGATATAGCATTTCCGTTTGAACTGCTGCTGGGATCTTATTATCAAGCGCAGAAATCGCTGACCACGTTTCCTTCATTTCAAAGATTGCACTTGCAATTGAGTAGCAAACCGCAATTTCTGCATCCGTTGCACCTGTCTCTTCGTGCATACGAACCATGAAGTTTAGACCCATATCGTTAACGATATTGTTTGCAAGTTTCGTTGCAATGATCTCTTTACGTAGCGGGTGATTATCCATCGCAGCATTGAAGCGCTCACGCAGCGGTGCTGGGAACGAGTTCACTAGCAACTGACGGTAGTATGGATTTTCTGAGATCTCATCAACAACTAATGTCTCTTTTAATACCATCTTAGAGTAAGAAACTAATACAGATAGCTCAGGACGTGTTAGGTCTTTACCTGCCGCCGCGCGCTCTGCTAGCTCTTCATCAGTTGGTAAGAATTCGATTGCACGATTTAACTTGCCTTCTTTTTCAAGTGCATGAATAAAGCGTACTTTTTCTTTCAGCGTTGCAGGACCTTTAGACTTAGTAATCGAAAGCGTGTGCGTTTGGCGGTAACAATCTTTCAGTACCAATTCTGATACTTCATCAGTCATTGAATACAGTAATTCGTTACGCTGCTTATTCGTCAATTCACCTTCAGCAACTAGGCCGTTAAGTAGGATCTTGATATTAACTTCATTATCCGAACAGGCAACACCACCTACGTTGTCAATAAAGTCGGTGTTAATACGACCGCCGTTTGAAGCAAACTCGATACGACCTAGCTGAGTAGCACCTAAGTTACCACCTTCACCAAAGATCTTCGCTCCAAGCTCACCACCGTTGATGCGTAGCGCGTCATTTGCACGGTCGCCTACTTCAGCATCAGTTTCAGATTTAGACTTAATGTAAGTACCGATACCACCGTTCCAAAGTAAATCAACTGGCATCTTCAACAATGCTTTGATCAACTCGTTTGGTGTCATGCTCGACTTCTTAGTGCCTATCATCTTCTTCATTTCAGCGCTTAGCGTAATTGCTTTCGCTGCACGAGAGAAAATACCACCGCCCTCGGAGATAAGATCCTTATTATAATCTTCCCAACTTGAACGTGGCAGATTAAATAGACGCTCACGCTCTACATACGAGCTTGCCGCATCTGGGTTTGGATCGATAAAGATGTGCATGTGGTTAAATGCCGCTTGTAAACGAATGTGCTTAGATAGCAGCATACCGTTACCGAATACGTCACCACCCATGTCACCAATACCAACTGCTGTAAAATCAGTTGTTTGACAATCAATGTCCATTTCACGGAAATGACGCTTAACCGATTCCCAACCGCCTTTAGCAGTAATACCCATCTTCTTATGGTCATAACCGATTGAACCACCAGAAGCGAACGCATCTCCCAACCAGAAGTTGTAAGACTCAGCGATGCCGTTTGCGATATCAGAGAAGGTAGCTGTCCCCTTATCTGCTGCGACAACTAGGTATGGGTCATCTTCGTCGTGACGTACAACATCCACCGGCGGCACAATGTCACCATGTACGATGTTATCTGTGATGTCTAGTAGACCACGGATGAAGATCTTGTAACACTCTTGGCCTTCTTTGAAGAATGCTTCACGTTCAGTTGGAAGTTGTTTACAAACAAAACCGCCTTTAGAACCCACAGGTACGATAACCGTATTCTTAACCTGCTGTGCTTTGACTAAGCCAAGTACTTCTGTGCGGAAATCCTCACGACGGTCTGACCAACGCAGGCCACCACGAGCCACTTTACCGCCACGTAGGTGAACACCTTCTACGCGTGGAGAGTATACGAAGATTTCAAACGCTGGTAATGGCAATGGCATATCTGGCACTGCACTTGGCTGGATCTTGAATGACGTGTACGACTTGTTCGTGCCGTCTGCTTCTTTTTGATAGAAGTTAGTTCGCAGCGTTGCATTGATCATATCAACGTACAAACGCATGATACGGTCATCATCTAAGTTCGCTACGTTTTCAAGCTCAAGGTAGATTGCATCAATAACCTTCTGAAGTGCCTTTTCAGTGGCAACTTTCTTCGGTGCAAACTTCTTCACGAAGAGATCAACGATCATCGCTGCAATGTGCGGGTAACGGTCAAATGTATTTTCGATGTAAGACTGCGAGAACGTCACACCAATTTGGCGCATATATTTAGCATATGCACGTAAGATAGATGCTTCACGACCAGTTAGACCACCTAATAACACTAAACGGTTGAAACCGTCGTTTTCTAGGCGGTTATTCCACACATTAGTCAATGCTGCGCGGAAACGTGCTGATACTTTATCAAAATCAGTGATCCCTTTGCTGTCAATAAGCATAGAGAAATCCATGATCCAGTTTACTTGACCATCAGTTGTCTTCACGGCGTACGGAGTTTCACCAATAACACGTAGGCCAAAGTTTTCAAGCATTGGCATCACGTCTGATAGATGAATAGGCTCTGCCTTGTGGAACAGACTCAAACGAACAAGCTGCGATGTTGCTTCTTCTTGAGGTCTGTAGAACAGCATCTCAAGTTTGTTGTCGTCATTTAGTTGCTCTAGCTTTTCAATGTCTACAACTGCTGCGCTTGGCAAAACTTGATCTTTATATGCAGACTGGAACGCATTCGTGTATTTGCGGTTTAACTCGTTACCACGAGACTCGCCTGTTCTTTCAAGAAGTGCTGATTGTAGCTTGTCTTCCCAAGTACGAGCGGCTTCTACCAAGTTATTTTCGATTTCTTTCACGTTGTAATCTATATTGTTGTCATCAACACGCACGATGTAATGCGTACGCGCTAGTGTTGATTCAGAGAAAAAGGTGGTGAACTCTACTTTGTCGCTAGACTTAAATGCACGGCCTAGCAATTGTTGAGTTTCACGGCGTAACGCTGTGTTATATCGCTCTCTTGGCACATAAACCATACAAGAGAAGAAACGACCATACACATCCTTACGCACAAATAGGCGACACATGTCACGCTCTTGAGTTTGCAAAACGCCCATTGCCACTTCAAGTAGCTCGCTTTCACGTGCTTGTACTAACTCATCACGAGGATAGGTTTCAAGAATATTAAGTACCGCCTTGTATGCATGTGTGCCTTTAGCAAAGTCACATTGCTCCATGATACGGTTAATTTTACTCTTAAGTACCGGAACATCTACCGCACTGTTGTTGTAGAAGCTAGAAGAGAACAAGCCAATGAAACGGTCTTCACCAATCACGTTACCTTCATCATCAAAACGCTTGATACCAACATAGTCGATATACGCTGGCCTATGAACGCGTGAAAGTGAATTCGTCTTGGTTAAGATCAGCAAATTGTTACTACGTGCTTCTTTGCGCGCAACTTCAGGCAATTCAGACAATAAACGACTGTGGTCATCACCTGAGTTTTTCATCAGTCCGAGACTTGTGCCTTCAACTGGCTTCAGCTCATAGTCACCTTGAACTGGAGTCAAATCATATTGGCGGTAGCCCATAAAGGTAAAGTTGTCGCTAACCAGCCAGTCTAAAAACTCGACGGCTTCAGCAACTTCTTCTTTTGAACAACTATAATGACGGGTCGGCAGCTCTTTACTTACGCTCACCAATTTATCGCGAATTGGCAGCCAATCAGCAACCGCAACAGAAACATCATTTAAGACAGATTCAAGCTCAGCTGTAAAATCAGCGATCACCGAATCATCTGTTTGCCTGTCGATTTCGATAAAGAATACGGTCTTAGTAGACGTAGATTCTTGTTCTGCTTTTAAGTTAGAAACTGCGGTGATTGCACCAGCATCATTTCTTTGTAACTTAAGTGGAGAATGAAGTAATAGGTGAGAGACTATGTTTTTGCGATTCATCGCCATGCGTACTGAATCAACCAAAAACGGCATATCTTTAGCGATTATCTCGACAATCGTATGCGATGATTGCCATCCATCCTTTGCAACCTCAGGATTAAAAACGCGAATGACGGCATCGTCAGACTTGTTTTTATCAAGGGCATTCCAAAGGCTCAATGCTGCGCCGTATAAGTCACTGTCGTTACGATGTGCCAAATCCTCTTTAGACATATTGCTGTACAAGGTTTTGGCAAACGTTTCGACAAGTGACACTTTGTCAGCATGGACTTTTTTATGGATAAGCTTGCAGACGTTATCTAGGATAACAGAAGCTGTGCCTTCATTTTGTGTCATTATGTGTTCCTTAATCTATACCACCTTTGAACGGTAGATTATTTGTACAGCCATTTATTAGCGTGGAGTCAGGTAAATTCTAACCTTTCTGACGCTAATAAACAGCCTTTTTGACGAAAACATTTCAAGCTTTTCAGCTGTTTGCTCATCTATTCACAAAAAATAGATATAAATCGCCAATACCAAATAAAAAGGAGCACAATTATTCACATTATTTTTTCTGGTCAGACCAGATAAGCGTTCCAATTGCCGGTAAAAGCAGCACAGCACCCAGCATATTTACCAAGAACATGAAGGTTAAAAGGATACCCATATCAACCTGGAACTTAAGCGCAGAGAAAATCCATGTGCTTACTCCAATAGCCAACGTGATACCAGTAAACAGTACCGCACTGCCTCGTTCAGCAAGCGCATTTCGGTAGGCAACCGACAACGGCATACCTTGCTTAAGCTGTCCCATCATAGAGGATAGAATATAAATGCCGTAATCGACACCTATTCCCACACCCAAAGCAATTACCGGTAGCGTCGATACCGTTAAACCGATTTCAAGCTGCACCATAAGCGCCTGAGCCAACGTTGATACTACATACAGAGGTAGTACCACTGCGATAGTCGCTCGAACGCTCCTAAAGCTGGCTAGGCACAACAGGATCACGGCACCGTACACGTAAATCATCATAGGGACTTGTGCCTCAGAAACAGATTCATTCGTCGCCGCCATTACCCCGATTGGACCTGATGCTAATTTAAAAGCAACGTCATCAGTTCCCTCTTCTTCTGAAAACGCTTTGATCTTTGCAATCACATGGTCGATAGATTCGGCCTTATGATCTTCCATAAAGATGATAATAGGCATCACCGAACAATCACCGTTAAGTAGTCCTGAGCTTGTCTCCACTCGAGAGGTAGCTTGAACTAATGAAGCGGTATTTCTTGGTAACGTCTGCCATTTTAAGTTACCTTCGTTGTACCCAGCATTAACCGCTTGTGCAACGGAGCTTAAAGAAACTGCTGATTGTACACTCGGTAAGTTTTCTACTCGCCATTGAAAACGACTAATACGCTCCATTGTATCGTGTTCAGTACAAGCCGCAGGTGTTGCTTCGACAATGACCTTTAAGATATCAGAAGAAATGGCATAACGCTCAGAGATAAGGAAAGTGTCTTGGTTGTATCTGGCATCTTCATGCAGCGCCGGTGCACCAGCATGTAAATCACCAATACGCATTTTTTCAGATTGCCAGTAGCCAAATGCGAACAGTACTGCACTGATAAGTAAAATCACTCTGGCCACTTTTTTGTCTGTGGTTTTCACCAAGGCCTCTCGCATTGCCTCAAACATACCATGGCTGGCGTTTTTACCATCACCAAGTCGCTTAATATTTGCAGACTCAAAGAACGACGCCATCACAGGAAGCAGCACCAAGTTAGTAAAGATGATAACCGCAACCCCTAAACTGGCAGTAATAGCAAGTTCACGAATAATGCCGATGTCGATTGCCAGTAAGGTTAAGAAGCCAACGGTGTCCGAAAGTAGAGCAATGCCACCAGGGATAAGTAATGCTTTAAAACTCGCTTCAGCAGCCACTTTGCAGCTTACCCCTTGCGCTACTTTTTTACCTATCGCGTTGATCATTTGCACACCGTGACTCACGCCAATGGCGAATACTAAGAAAGGCACCAAAATAGACATGGGATCAACACCAAAACCCAAAGTACTGAGTAAGCCCATCTGCCAAATCACAGCAATAAATGAACAGGCGATAGGTAATAAGGTTAACTTAAAGCTCTTACAAAACATCCAAACCATAATAAAGGTAAAAGCAATCGCTAATGCAAAGAAGAGCACTACACCTTTCGCGCCATCAGCAATGTCACCAGCCATCTTTGCAAAGCCAATGATATGGATACTCACCTTGTCAGTGCTAAGTGGCTCTCTGACCTCAGATTCTAGTTTTTGCGCAAAAGCTAAGGTATCAAGTTTCTCTTGAGTTTGCGGATCGGTCTCCATTAACTGTGCGGTTACCATGGCACATGAATAATCACTCGCAACCATACGACCCACAACTTTTGCTTTTTCAATGTTCTGCTTTACAACTGCTAGGCCTTGTTCGGTGGGTTGAAAATTAGCTGGAATAATAGGCCCGCCAGCAAAGCCGTCTTCCACTACTTCAACGAATCTCGCACTAGGAGCAAAGATTGAATTTACCAATGGACGATTAACGCCTGGGATAAAATAAAGCTGATCATGCACCGCCTTTAGCTGAGTGAAAAATGGCTCATTAAAGATGTCACCATCTTTATCACAAACAGAAATAAGAATACTATTTGCACCACCAAACTGTTTTTCGTGCTTCAAGTAAACTTTCATGTATTCATGATTTAGTGGAATATTTTTGTTAAATGAGGCATCGAGCTGAATTTGTGTGGCTTTGAAGCCCAAAAATATCGTCGTCAGTACGAAAAAAGACACGACGGTAATACGATGCCTAAAAATGGTGTATACCAATTGATTTAATAACGCTTGCATTAGTTTTTCACCTCTACCTCAGCAATCCCCTGCTCCGTCGCTAGAACTAGCTGATTCTTTTTAACCACACCTGCTAAAATAGAGTGGCCGGTTTTTAGTTGTTTTGAGGTTAGCTTACCTGCTTTCAACGTGAATATTACGCCGCTGTTAGCAAACATATAGGTCACATTATCTTTGTGGGCAATACTATTTATTGTCGCCGTTTTTTGAGTATCAAGTTGCACTACTTGCTGTGCATTGCCAATAAATGCGTTGCCCCTAAGGCCTGCAACAATAAGTTGGTTATCTGAGGTTTGATCAACAGCAAAAAATGAACCGCGATAAAAAGGCTCAAATTTTTGCCATGTTTTTCCTAAGTCATCACTTTGTGCCACAAGTCCCATTTCACCGGCAAGGTACATCATGCCCTCGGCGATTAACAGGCGATTAAAATGGGGAAGAATAAACGCCGTTTCTTGTTCGTATGCCGCGGGGTCTTGCTCTTTTAAATCGGCTAAGTAGTCGACATCATCGGGATGAACAAATTCACTGATAAAACGTTTTGTCCAAGACTCACCACCATCAGTGGTTTCAAAAAACATGCCATAAGCACCCACAGCAAAGCCGTGTTGTTGATCAATAAACTCAATATCAAGACAAGGCTTTTCCAATGTTGGTAGATATTGTTTTAGTGCCCATGTTTTACCACCGTCTGTGGTTTTGATTATGCTAGCGTCGTGGCCACAAGCCCAACCAATATCTTTGCCTTTGAATGTCACAGAGGTCAACAGTGATTGAATTGGCACCTCTGCCTGCGTCCAGTTTTGCCCTTCTTGTTTAATAATTATTGTGCCGTGTTTACCTACCGCAATTAACGCATCACCGCTATCTGTAATATCTGTGAAAAGCGTTTGTTCTGGGTGAGCGACCATCAGGGCTGATTTTGCTGAAATCTGATCACTACTTTCGGCTACTGCTACATGCGCCATAGTTAAAATCGAGGCTGCTACTAACTTCTTCATCATGAGAAAACACTCGAGTTGTGAGAGGAAAGGAGGAAGAAGGCTGAAGCGAGGTTGCTTCAGCCTGATAATATTTGATTAACGGCGACCCTCACGGCGCAGCGCACCCTGAGTAAACTCGTTATCGTTGAAAGACTGACTGAAGTCATACATGTCTTCTTCGTTATCTAACCCAATCGCAAGGTAGCGACGAGAGTTTAGATCATGATAGACATCCAACGTACTCCAATGCGTCGGCACTTCGTAGTAATTAAGACCATGTGCCATCGCAACGCGATACATCTGGTCACGGTTATCATAGATATCCGTTACGTGGATTTGCCAGCTATCTTCATCAATATAGAACACACGCTTTTTGTAAATATGGCGAGTACCTTCTTTCAGGTTAGCTTCAACTACCCATACGCGGTGTTTTTCGTAACGTACGTGTTCAGGGTTGATATGACCGGCCATCAAGATATCATCATACTTCAACTTGTCGCTATGTAGTTTGTAACTGTTGTAAGGGATATACATCTCTTTTTTGCCAACAAGTTTCCAATCATAACGGTTTGGAGAGCCGTTAAACATATCAAAGTCATCTGTTGTACGTAAGCTATCTGACGCAGTTCCTGGTGCATCATATGCAACGTTTGGCGCACGTCTTACACGACGCTGGCCTGCGTTATAGGTCCAAGCCTGACGAGGTGTCAAAATTTGGTCCATGGTTTCATGTACAAGCAATGCAGTTCCAGCAAGACGTGCAGGTTCTGTCACTTGCTGCTTAAACTTAAACAGGATATTTGACTCTTGCAACGCTTCAGGCGTTGCATCTGTTGCAGAGTACTTAACCAGTAATTGCTCATCGAAACCGATAATGTTGTAAGCACCTGACTCCGTTGGCATAGCTTGACCGCCGAAACGTGCAATCGACAAGCCACGGAAACGCAATAGATGGTTCCAGATAGCTTCTAAGCCATCTTTTGGCACCGGAAACGGAATACCGATAGCAGTATTTTTAATGCCGTTACCACCTTCGATAAGCTCTGCTGTAGATGCGTATTTCTTTGTTGCATCGTACACAAACTGTGGATAAGAAGCGCTGCGTCTAGTTGGGTAAATGTTCATTTTGAACGTTTCGGGGTACGTTTCAAATAGTGCAATCTGACCTGGGCTTAGCAGTGACTTGTATTTATCTAAATTTGATTTATCAATTGTGAACAATACTTTGTCATCAGCAAATGGATCTGGATGGTGCATGCCCACTTCATAACCAGCTGGCGGCGCTGTGATCCCACCATTCCAAGCCGGAATACTGCCATCAGCATTACCCGCTTTCTCTGCACCGATAGGCGTCAAGTCTTTACCTAAACGTGCAACTTCGTCAGCGCTCATTTTAGCCATAGCGCTGCTGGCAGACAGCATTGTAATTATTGTTGCTGCGATAAATGTAGGTTTTCTAAACATATCGAAAGCCCTTAAATTGAATACTTAATGTTAAATGAGATGAAATCACGGTCTGCAAAGGTATTCGTCTTACCACCACCCCAAAACGTGTTATAGCCAAAATCAAATGACCACGAATTTAGGTAGTTAAAGTTAAGATTAATGCCTAGCGATTTACGATCCTCAATGAATAAGAACATAGGATCCGGGGTGATACCGTTAACATCATGTGAGAACACTACGCGTGGAGAAAAATTCACACCACTGAATAGGTTGTTATACTCACCCTTAGCAATAAGGCGATAGCCCCATGCAGAAGCCGATGGGAATGGGTTGGTCTCTGGACCGTTTGAAACCGCTTGGTGGATAAGATTGTAATCTCGGCCAGAAAGCCCCTCAATCGTGCCACTTCGGCCAGTACCTGAAACATTCAAACGAAGCTCATCGTACTCTGGCATGTCTTTGATGGTAACAGCACCGACTTCACCAACCACTGCCCAGCTATCTGCGCCTAACGACGGGCCAAACAAATGTGTTGCAGTAAACTGTGCTTGAATAGTGTCTCGCAAAATATAACCTTGCGCGACTTCACCAGGACCCACATAAGCGATATCGTCACCTTGACTAAGCTGAGATAAACCAGCCAAATCATCACGCAGACCCGCAGCAGCCAACTGCTCAACCATACCCGCGTAAAGTAGTTCAACGTCATCTATCTGCAGTGGTTCATCTTGTCTATATGCCACTTCACCAGCAAATGCGGTTTCACCAATCGCAGTATTAAAACTTAAGCCATACAGTTTGATGTCTTCTGGGTAGGTAATTTGCGCTTGAGTAAAGGCATTTAGGTTAGTGATATTGTCTGCAGTAATTTGATTTTGTGCGATGTAAGCTAAATCCGCCATTATCGCTTGCTGTGTAAAATTAGATGCTTTACCAGAAATCAAAGGTCTACGGCTATGGTAATTAATATAGTATAAACCAAATTCAGTGTCGTTTAGCTCTGGAGAGAAAATACCTAAGCGTAAACCGTACTGACCACCATCATCAGGTTCGCTCTTACCGTTATTCCCTTTTCCTTTAAGCGCCACTTTAGTCGGATAAGCCATATACATGGACGCTGCGGCACTACCTACTGCTTCTGCTGTCGGCACGACGCCTTGAGCAACCAATGCGGCCGTTGCATCAGCATATAAGCTGTTTAACGCATCCGTTAAGTGATACAAATCGATATCAGGATTTGAGGTAAAACCAAGCTGAACATTTTGCATATAACCATTTTCAGATGCAAAATCATTGGTTGAGAAGTAACTACCTGTTGCCGGCAATCTGGTTTCATGCCATTGATACTGATAAAAACCTTCAAGGTTGACGTTTTCAGATAAACCAATCGATGCCCAAAGCATACCTACAGGGATAAAGGCTTCTTTTACTTCAGAGCCAGGCGCTTTCAAACGGTCAATATCCACCGGGTTGACGTTAATGCCATGGGAAATAAGCGTACTTTCACCCCAGTTAACGACTTGTTGACCTAAACGAACAGAGAGCGGGTTTTTGCCATCATTCAGGTCAAAATCCGCCCAAACAAACGCATCTAGTAAACGTAAATCAGAGCAGACTTGTTTTCTGGTATCGTCGTCTTCACATGGATCCACTTTTTTGCCGGAAACAGGGTTACTATACGCAAAATCCCCATCTTCCATCGCAAAGTCATAGAAATACATGAAACGAGTGAACAAACCATAGTTATCTTTGGTAATTGCTAAATCATGGGTACCTTTTAACAACTGAGAGAAAGTATCTCCAGAGTCAAAATTTAGGTTACCAGCATCACCATTATTTGAATAGGCCCCCTGTTGTGACCAGATCTGTGACGAAGAATAGATGGTGTTGCCAGTGGTTGCTTTATAACCATCCCAGTTAAACTGTGGATGATTACTTTTACCGATGAAATCAAAGTTACGATCTTCAACGCGAATGCTTTGACCATAAGAAAAAGTCGAGTCGAAGGTAATTTCGAAATCACCAACCTCAAAACTGGCCGCGTGTACTGACGTGGCGGCAGCTCCCATTACTGCCGCACTAAGACCGAGCATGATTTTGTTTTTCACAAAGAGCGATCTTTTTATCATTATTTCTCCCCCTTTTGGCGGGTCATGTCTAGAGCTTAAGCTCTTAGAGTTATTGTTTTTTGTTGTCTAAACGATAGAAGCGAAACCGCGAAAATACAAATACTGCTCAACTAAATCAACGCTTTTTCGCCTCTAGGGGCGTATTTTACTCTTGGTAAGACGTCCTACCAGATAATTTATAACACGTATTTCAAGCTTATAACAAACTCATTTAACAAAAATAAAATATGTTTTGCAGTTCTTCTTCGATTAAGTGACTTTTTCTAACGATAGAAACTTATTGCTATCATCCAAGATAAGACGGAATCTCCCCCTGATCCCAATGGATGAAATAAAGGGGCGAATACGCTCTGCGGGGAAGCGAATACTCTTCCCCCCATCTTCAATCACTTGCACGGAAGTATAGTGCCCGTAGTAGTAACCGAGGCACTTATCGTAGCTCAAATCCATGTAAAAGAAGTACTCTTTCATCTACTGCGCTAGCGCCTTCTCTACCTTCTCATATAAGTCGTCGCTTAAGCCTTCTAAGTTAGCCAAGCGGTTCAACTGTACGCGCATCAGCTGTTGGCGCGTTTCATCATAGCGTTTCCATGACATGAACGGCGTGATCATACGAGACGCATTTTGTGGGTTGATGTTGTTTAGCTCCACTAATAAGTCACCTAATAGCGCATAGCCCTTGCCATCTGTACGATGGAATTGCGCGGGGTTACTTCTTGCAAAGCTTCCTATCAATGCACGAACGCGGTTGGGATTGCCCTTATCAAAACAAGGATGCCCATAAAGCGTATTTATATTCGATATCACCTCGTCATTAGATAAGCTTGCACTTAATGCAAACCATTTGTCCATGACTAGGCTATCGTGACGCCATTGACTATCAAATTGACTGAACAAGCTTTCCATCTTTGTGTGCTGCGCGGCGACAGCCGCTTTTAGTGATCCCAGCTTAGTGGTCATATTGTTTGATGAAAATTGACTATCTAGCGCGTTGTCAACACTATCAGAGTCTGTTTTCGCTAAGTAATAAAGCGCTTTATTTTTAAAGGCTCTGATCGCAACATCCTTTGCTTCTAGTGAGCCAGAGTCTTGTAAAGAGAAATAAGCGTGTTCAAACATCGTTTGAAGTGATTGCGCAATTTGCATTTCAAATGCATCGGAAATTGAAACGAGTTTGTCTACTGGGATAATTTCAAATTGACTGGCTAACGTATCAAACGTTGGTAAAGTCAATAACTCAGCCAGTAGTGCAAGGTCTCCATCTAACGCTTCCACCAATGAGGACAAGGCACCGAGGACTTTTGAATCCAGTTCAAAATCGTCTGATGTAACCGTGCGTTTAACTTCACTCATAAAAATTTGCTGCATTGCTTCCCAACGAGCGTAATCACTACGCGCAAAACGCAATATGTGTAGTAACTCATCAATGGTGTAGCTGTACTCCATAACCACAGGTGCTGAGAAGTCCTCTAGTAATACAGGAACCGGTTTACGTGCAACTTGCTCAAACTCAAACCGCTGTTCAAATTCAGTAATATCTAACGCTCGCTTTATTTCTCCGTGCTTTGTTAGCAACGGGATACTTTCACCTTGCTCATCCAAAAGCTCTAGCTTAAATGGAATATGTAGTGGCGCTTTTACGGGATCGCAATCAGAATGGCTTTGGCTCACCGTAATTGCATATGTTTGAGTCTGTTTGTCATACTCGGTTGACACTTTTACTCTTGGCGTACCAAATTGCTCGTACCATAGTTTAAATTGCGTTAAATCAACTCCAGAGGCATCCATCATTGCATTGACGAAATCATCACACGTAACGGCTTGTCCATCGTGACGTTCAAAGTAGAGCTTCATCCCTTTTTGGAAGTTTGCTTCCCCCAGCAAGGTATGCATCATACGGATCACTTCAGCACCTTTGTTATAAACAGTCACAGTATAGAAGTTATTCATTTCAATAACTTGCTGTGGCCTTATTGGGTGCGCCATTGGCCCCGCATCCTCTGCAAACTGATGCGTACGCATCGCCATTACTGCGTCGATGCGGTTTAGGCCTCGGGAACCTAGATCGCTGCTAAACTCCTGATCTCTGAATACGGTCAGGCCTTCTTTTAGACTAAGCTGGAACCAATCACGACAAGTAACCCGGTTCCCAGTCCAGTTATGGAAGTATTCATGTCCAACTATCGATTCAATAGTGTGAAAGTCTCGGTCTGTCGCAGTCTCTTGGCTTGCCAACACACAGGCACTGTTAAAAACATTTAGGCCCTTGTTTTCCATTGCCCCCATATTGAAAAAATCAACTGCGACAATCATGTATATATCGAGATCGTATTCCAAATCGAACCTTGTCTCATCCCATTCCATGGCTTTTTTTAGTGACGTCATAGCGTGGGGAGCTTTATGTAAATTGCCTTTATCGACAAATAGCGCCAACTTCACTTCTCTACCCGATTTAGTGATGTAGTTGTCTTCTAATACATCAAAATCGCCGGCAACCAAGGCAAACAAGTAGCTTGGTTTTTTATGTGGATCGTGCCATTTTGCAAAATGTCTACCATCACTTAGGCTCCCTTCTTCGACTTTATTACCATTTGAGAGTAAGTAACGATACTTTGATTCACCAATGATAGTCACCGTGTAAGTCGTCAATACATCCGGTCTATCCATGAAGTAGGTGATTTTTCTAAAACCTTCTGCTTCACATTGCGTGCAGTATGCGCCATCAGAGAGGTATAAGCCTTCAAGCGACGTATTCGTTTGCGGTGAAATCTTAGTGACAATTTTGAGCTCAAAAGCCTCTGGCAAGTTAGAAAGGATCAGCTCAGAATCGGATTTTTCAAGGCTTTGCCACTCTTCACCATTTACCTGACAAGACACCAATTCTAAGTCGACACCATCCAATATTAATTGTGTCGCATCGCCTACCGCGACAAACTGACTTACTGCAGTCACAATGGTATTTCTTGGGCTTAACTCAAAGGTCAAACAAAGCGCATCAACGGTATGGCTTGGTGCAAGGTAATCTTTAAGAAATTTAGCTTGTGGTTTTTGAGTCATATATAGTCCTTACAAAAACGCCCCAAAAAGGGGCGAGTGATAAAACAAGTTTGATATCGCCAATTCTAAGGATAGGCGTTTTATTTCTATTTGACCTGTTGGAAAAGGCCTGAGCAAGATTGCAAATGCGCTACTTTACGCTCGGCCTACTTTCTCATTTGGTTCTTCCGCGTTTACCGTTGGTGGCGTAATCTTAAGGATTTTGATACCGAGATACGCGTATATAACAGCCAGCACAGGATTGATCAAGTTAAAGAACGCGTACATGGCATAATCAAACGGATTGATCAGTAGCACACTTTGCATATATGCACCACACGTGTTCCAAGGGATCAGTGGACTGGTGATTGTGCCACCATCTTCCAGCGTACGAGAGAGGTTTACACTCTTCAAACCGCGCTTTTTGTATTCTTCTTTGAACATACGACCAGGGACAACAATCGCGATGTACTGATCCGCTGCCACTAAATTTGTACCAATACAAGTTGCAATAGTCGAGGCAATCAGTGAACCCGTGCTTTTTGCAATTTTAAGAATACTGCGTACAAAGACATCAAGTAAGCCAGTTTTTTCCATAATGGCACCAAACATCAATGCCGTCATCACCAGCCAAGTTGTCGTAAGCATTGATGACATGCCACCACCACTTAACAGGTCGTCCATTTTTGCATCGCCTGTTTGTAACGTAAAACCATCAAAGAAAGTCGCCCACACCAATTTCACATAACCCACTAACTCCCCTTGACTAGCGTCAATTTGGCTTGCAATTAGGTCACTTTGGAACAGCACTGCCCATATCGCCCCCATCACAGCGCCGATTGAAATCGCCGGAAAAGCAGGCATCTTTTTGATAGCAAGCCCAAGCAGCACCAGCAAAGGAACTAGCATTAACAGGTTTATGTTGAAATTAGTTTGTAGTATCGAAACAATTTCATCTATTCGCCCCGCTTCACTTGACACTTCAGCATTAAAGCCCATGACAATAAATATGATAAGTGCGATTACAAAGCTAGGTACTGTGGTCCAAAGCATATGTTGAATATGATCAAATAAATCACTACCGGCAACTGCAGGCGCTAAGTTCGTGGTTTCAGATAATGGGCTTAACTTATCGCCAAAATATGCGCCTGAAATGACTGCACCTGCGGTTACGACCTGATCCAAGCCAAGCCCTGTCGCTACACCTAATAGCGCTACACCTATGGTTGCGGCCGTCGTCCACGAGCTACCTATACTCATCGCCACAATCCCACAAATCAAACAACTCGCGGCATAAAACCAACTTGGATTGATAATTTGTAGTCCATAATAAATCAGTGTAGGAACGGTACCAGACAGCAGCCAAGTACCTATTAGGGCACCTACCATCAATAAAATGATAATGGCACCAAGAGAGATAGTGATCCCCTTTATCATCGCTTCTTCAAGCGTCTTCCACGTAAAACCATTTTTTAGGCCGACGAGCGCCGCAGTGAATGTTGCAAAAAGCAAGGCTATTTGATTTGGACCTGATGATGAACTGTCACCATAGAGGTACACCGCAGCACCGAGCAAAGCGACCAATAATGTGATCGGTATAAGAGCGTCAATAAATGACGGCTGTTTTTGTTGTTTCAAAAGGAATACTCCTACGCACGACGACCCATGCTTATAATTATTTTATTTGCAGTATACCGTTTTGAGCCGTTTTGAGTAGCTAGGTTGCCAGTGGTCGAGCCACGCACCATTCTCAAAAAGCCTCAAAAGAGTATCAGCTTAGAAAATCTGGCAGATGATAACAAAATTTGTAAAGTAAAAGTAAGTGTAAAAGGCATAATAAAAGGCGCTTGAAGCGCCTTTTATTATTTATTAACTTCGTTTTTGGCAATCCGCCCGTATGAAATTAGGTCCTGCGTGATAAGCGCTGCCTCTTCAAGGTAAGGGTCTAACTCCGAAATAATATCAGGTGCATCGTCCAAATCTTTAACTGGCTCCAAACCGAGACGCTTCAACCTTTCATTAGCTCGTTTCAATACCAGATCATCGCGCTCTTCACGCTCTTTGATACGCTCAGCTTCCACTAAAGAAATCGCTTTATCGTCCTTTCGTGCTTTGTATTCTTCAATATCTTTGTAAATATATTTGAACTCCGGCTCAACTTTTACTCGCTCATCATGACGTTTGCTCAAGTACTGTATAGTTGGCGATAAGTTATCTAAACTCGCATATTTTGCACGAACGATACTATCCCAAGGTAGAGCATTATCCTCTTGGCTTTCCCCCCACTCTTCCGGGTTGATTGCCGAAGGTAGCAAGATATCAGGGATCACACCTTTATGTTGTGTACTGCCACCGTCGATACGGTAAAACTTCGCAATCGTGTAAGTTACGCTTCCCAAAGGGTTTTCGAATAAATCGTAGTTTTTACCAAGACCACGATGTTGTTGCACGGTGCCTTTACCAAAAGTTTGCTCACCAATCACCACTGCTCGGCCATAATCTTGCATTGCAGCAGCAAAAATCTCGGATGCAGATGCACTGTAACGATCAACTAAAACAGTCAAAGGTCCATCGTAGAAGGTAATACCGTCTCTATCTTGCTGACTTTCAACGCGGTTATAAGCGGTATGTATCTGAACAACTGGACCCTGATCAAAGAATAAGCCGGATAGCTGGGTCGCTTCGTAAAGCGAACCTCCACCATTTTGGCGAAGGTCGATAATAATTCCATCTACTTTAGCTTCTTTAAGTTTTGCAATTTCAGTTTTTACATCTTGAGAAAGATTATTGTAGAAACTCGGGATTTCTATCACGCCTATTTTGCTTTGTAGTTCAGAATACTTAGCCTCAAAGACAGAAGATTTAACTGCGCGATCTTCCAATTTTACTTTGTCACGAACAATTTCAACAACTTTAGGTGTACCGTGACTATCAGTACCTTTGAGGTATTGAAGTCGAACCTTGGTCCCCTTAGGGCCTTTGATCAAATCGACCACATCATCTAAACGCCAGCCGATAACATCGACAAATTCTTTGTCATCTTGTGCTACACCGATGATTTTGTCATCCGGCTTAAGCTTTTCGGTTTTGTCCGCAGGGCCGCCAGGAACTAAACTACGGATCACAGTGTAATCTTCATCGTAACTTAATACCGCACCAATACCTTCCAGCTCTAAGTCCATATCCATTTTGAACTGTTCAGCTCGGCGTGGCGAGAGATAGGAAGTGTGCGCTTCAATGCTGCGTGCAAACGCATTCATGATAACTTGAAATGCATCTTCACTGTTCGTTTGGACTAGACGTTTTTGCGCGTTTTTGTAGCGCTTGGTAAGAACTTCTTTGATCTCTTCCCAATTTTTGCCAGTCAACTTTAAGCGCAACGCATCAGATTTGACGCGCTGGCGCCAATATTCGTCAAGTTCGCTTGTCGCGGTTGCATAATTTTGCTCTTCCCTATCAAAAATGAACTCATCTTTTTTGTCAAAATTCATTTCTTTGTCGAGTAAGCCAATCGCAAAATCATAGCGCTCAAAGCGACGCTTCATGCTTAGATTAAACATATCATAAGCAAAGCCCAGTTTTCCTGAGATCAATGCATCATCAAATTGTTTACGATATTGTTGAAAACTATCGATATCTGACTGTAGAAGCAAAGACTTATTAAAGTCGATGGCTTCTACGTAACGATCAAAGATTTTATCCGATAAGCTGTCATCAAAGCTGAAGCGTTTGTAGTGTTGTCGAGTAAATAGGTTAGTCACTCGTTTACTAGCCGTTGTGTGTTGCGCTTCAGGTTTGAGAATCGGCAAGTCCTTAATAGTGACTGTGCTTGTTGAGGCTAAAGTAACACTCGATATGAACGCGGCGACTAGGGAAATGAGTGGTAACTTTTTACTCATATACAACTCCTTACTGGATATATAGGCTATCTGCTTTAGTTTTAACTTGCATTCCTGTTACAAGCTCTACGTGCACTTCATCATTTTTGACTTCGGTGATAGTAGCGTTAACAAGCGCTTGACCAAGTTTAACTTTAACTTTGTTATTAACCTTGACCTGTTCAGCCGGTAAAGGTTCAACTTTACCACTGCGCTTTGGTTTAACTTCAGCAGGTTTATTACTCATTTTAGGGCGTTTTTGGTCTTGGCGATCCCTAGAGTGAGGTTTCTTTTTGTAAGATTTTGTTTCGCCATCGCGATTGTTTGGACGCTGTGGCTTTTTACGCTTAGCCATTTTTGCACGGCTCTCAGCCAATGCTTTTTCTGCGTGCTCAATGTGCTCTTGTTCAACCTTTTCTGCTTGATTGCCGTCTAGGTCTACACGAAACTCGTTTTTAGTAACTGCTTCGAGATAACGCCAGTTTGAAGTGTATTTACGAAGCGCCTGACGTACTTGAGTTTTACTGACTTTGTCAGATCCCTCTATACGCTCAGCGATGTCTTTGAAAATACCGACTTTTAGCGGCTTAATCCCTTCCTTTTGCTTGAAGCAGTTAGGAAATTCTGAAAATAAGAAGTCTAATACTTCATTTGTGTCTTTTAGCTTGTTTGTGGTTTCCATTTTTAAACCTATTAATTACATCTGCTCATCGAGCGACGAGTTTATATAGTGTGTAACCCAGTCAATTAGCTCTTCTATATCTGCTTCAAGAAGCGCTAAATCACCGCGAAGATGTTCCCAAATACCTTCAATGAGCCTATCTATTGTGTCACAGTCTAAATCTTCGGGAAGCAAATCCCATGCGTGATGAATAAGTTCATTTAAGCGTTCTGCAACAAATTCTTCTTCGCCTTCCCAATCACCAACATCGGCGTAAGAAAACAAATAATCTTGTACCTGAAGCATATCTTTCATTAAAGCGTTTCCTCAAACACTTTAACTAACGCTTCTAACCCGATCTTATCCTGCTCGTCAAATCTTGCCAGACTAGGGCTGTCAATGTCTAGCACAGCAATCACTTTATTACCTTTAAAAACAGGGATCACGATTTCTGAATTTGATGCAGCGTCACAAGCAATGTGGCCTGCAAACGCATGAACATCCTCAACCAATTGCGTTTCACAGGTTGCTGCTGCCGTGCCACACACTCCTTTACCAACAGGAATACGGATGCAGGCTGGATTACCTTGGAATGGCCCAAGAACCAACTCTTCAGCGCTATCCATAAGATAAAAGCCCGCCCAGTTGATATCTTCAAGAGTTGTAAATAAAAGCGCACTCAAGTTTGCCATATTGGCAATCACATTGTGTTCACCACTGATTAGTCCTTGAGCTTGTTTAACTAAAGTCTGATAAAAGTCTTGCTTTTGCATTACCATCAAATTCACGAATTAAACGACAAAAGCTAAAGGTACTCTTTCGGAGAAATAATTAAAACCTTTTCGACTGAAAAAGTATTAATTATCTGTAAAACTGACACTGCTCGGTTAATTATCACTCAGTTTTACGATGACCTGCCCGCAAACCAAACAAGAATAGCCCCGCGGCGAGCATTGACATTAAGGCGTTAACAATGAAACCGACCCCCGATTGTACAGCGAAAAGATAGCTAAATATCGCACCACCAAGTAATCCTAGTGTTAACAAACCACCATATTGCACCTTGTTGTATCTAAACATAAGGATATATCCGGGAACGACGAATAGACACATAGCAAGACCAACTATGTATGCGTTAGAAATTGCGCTCAGTAGTAAGTTAAAGAACATCTCACTGCGACCGAGTGTAAAGCTGTAGTAAATCCCAAGCACACCACCTACGATTAACGGTGATAATAAAGAGAACCCAATTCCTTTGCTAACTTGTTTCATATTCAACACTCTCTACACTTATTATTCATTCAATACCATTGAGTATTGTGCAAGCAGTGCCTCGGCACTAGCCGACTTTGGTCTAATAGGTATTTTTATCGAGAGTTATGCTGATGACTGGAAGTTTCAGATATCAAAAACAAAAAAGCCCTCAAACATGAGGGCTTTAAATATGGCGGAGAGATAGGGATTTGAACCCTAGATACGCTATTAACGTATGCCGGTTTTCAAGACCGGTGCTTTCAACCACTCAGCCATCTCTCCAAAACCTATGGTCCACGCTTACAAGCATGAATCTAAAATAAGTGGCGGAGAGATAGGGATTTGAACCCTAGATACGCTATTAACGTATGCCGGTTTTCAAGACCGGTGCTTTCAACCACTCAGCCATCTCTCCGCAGCGGGGCGAATAATAGAGAATCCCTATGCGCTTGTGAAGCTTTTTTTTCAATTATTTGATCGTTTGCGTAAAATTTGGCTTAATCGTCTAAGAACCAGTCAAGATTATGCGTATTTTTGATATTTCAGCGAACTTTTGAAAATATTCAAAGTCTTACGTATTGACTAAATATTACCGTAGAGACGCAATTAACGACAGATATTGATCCAGAAATCATTGCCCCAACATATAACAATTGATACTCTTATCTCAGTTATTTTTGGGACTAGCATGTTTTATTAAGGAGCTTGAATCATGGCATTCAATCATTCATACAACACTGCAAAACCTGTTATGTCGACAATGGAAACGAACAAAGTGTTGAAAAACACTTACTTCCTATTGGCAATGACATTAGCGTTTAGTGCAGTAACAGCCGCAATTTCAATGACGATGGCATTACCAGCGTTCACTGGTATTGTTTGTTCATTAGTTGCATTTGGTTTGCTATTTGTTATCGGTAAAAAAGCAAACTCATCTTCTGCTATCGGTCTTGTATTCTTATTTACTGGTATTCTAGGCTTCGGCCTTGGGCCTATGCTTAATCACTATGCTGCATTACCAAATGGTGGCATGTTGATAGCACAAGCGCTAGGCACAACAGCATTAATTTTCTTCGGTTTATCTGCTTATGCACTAACTACGAAAAAAGACTTCTCATTTATGGGTGGTTTTTTAACGGTTGGTTTAATCGTGGTTATTATCTCAAGCCTAGTAAACTTGTTCATTGGATCAAGCATCGCGTTTATGGCAATTAACGCGGCAGTCGTGTTATTAATGTCTGGCTTTATCCTTTATGATACAAGCCGCATCATTAACGGCGGCGAGACAAACTACGTGCTTGCAACTGTGAGCTTGTATTTAAGTATTTATAACTTATTTACCAGTATCCTTGCCCTTTTAGGCGCGTCGGATGACTAACTCAGAATTTCTGATAAAATAAGCCCCATTACGGGGCTTTTTTTATGAGTAAAATTTGAGTCAAATAGCCATATCAGTGCACTTTGGCGTAGCTGCACAGTCAAAGTTAACTTTACTAGAACGGTATGTCGATGCCGCTATTAAAAGTGACCATCAAGTCGCGTGTATCTTTCTATACCAAGATGGTGTCTATCATGCCAGTCAAAATATCGTACACGCTTCCGACGAATTGCAAATCAACGCACTTTGGCAACGCATCAAAGATAAAGGGATCCCCCTGTTGCTGTGTGTCACCGCTGCGGAAAAGCGCGGCGTTAGCATCGAAGACGTTAGCCCTTTCACCGTTGCTGGCCTTGCCGAGTTTGCCATGATCTCGAGTAAGTCAGATAAGTGGATACAGTTTAAATGAGTAAAACCGTGTTAATTATTTCTCAAACCAGTCCGTTTGACCAAAATAGTCTTAAAGAAGCGCTCGATGTCGCACTAATCTATGCCGCAATTGATCAGCAAGTAAGTTGGCTTTTTACTGGTCCTGCTGTGCTATCGCTCCAAAAAACCCTCAATGCGCCCATACTGGGTTTAAAAGATATGTTTAAGCAATTAAAAACTTTGGAAATTTATGATGTCGAGCGGATTTACGCCTGTCAGTCAGCTATGAATGAGTTTAACGTATCACCACACTCCCTTGCTGTTGATACTGAAGTCAAAAATCAACATGAGATCCTCGCGTTAATCAAACAACATGACTTTGTGGTGACATTATGAGTACGCTACATATTATTTCTAGTATCGAAGCATGCGATCAGCTGCAGTTTGTATCCCATCACGACACTATTTTATTATGTAATGATGGCTGCTTTGGTCAAACGCGTATCTCAGCTGGGGATGCAAATGTGGTGATGCTGCAAACTTGCGCCAATGCCAGAGGCATTGTCCCAGAAGCCGGAGTAAAGCTTATTTCTGACAAAGATTGGGTTGAGCTGACCATTACTATGAACAATTCAATTACTTGGTAATCACCATGCTAGAATTTAACAACCAAACTATCGAAACAGATAAACAAGGCTATTTGCTAGATCATACTCAATGGACTAAAGATTTAGCACCCCTTTTAGCCGCAGAAGAAAATATTGAGCTTTCAGATGCACATTGGGAAGTCATTGAGTTTGTGAGAAATTTTTATCTCGAATACAACACCAGCCCCGCGATCCGCATGCTGGTAAAGGCAATGGCTAAAGCGCTAGGCGAAGATAAAGGTAATAGCATCTATTTATATAAGCTATTTCCAAAAGGTCCAGCCAAACAAGCAACAAAAATAGCAGGATTGCCAAAACCCGCCAAGTGTATTTAGGACGGGACAAACCGAATTAAAAAAGGCCTCAATGAGGCCTTTTTATATTAATTTAAAAGCATTACTTCGTATACGCTCTTGGCATATCAGAATCTGTCGTATATCTGTCTCTTAGTTTATCGTGGCGTGATTCAGTAGAGACTTCCTCACCATTGATCCAGATTTTATCGATTGTGGTACTGAATTCGAAAGGATCCGCGCTCCACATTACGATGTCTGCACGTTTACCAGCTTCAATCACACCGCCATCAATGCCCAGCGCTTTCGCAGGGTTAGCGGTAACCGCCTTAAGTGCACCTTCATGGCTCATGCCATTTGCTACGGCAATACCCGCATCAAAACGTAGCTGGTAGACGTTATGACTACCGTCGCCACCAATTGACAGGATGACATTGACACCCGCTTTCTCAAGCTTACCTGCGTTATCTAGACTTGCATGCATTGAGTCAAAGCTAGCTGGTAGGTTTGATACCGCACTCATAATAACAGGTACTTTCGCCTCAGCTAATTGCTCAGCGACTACCACTGCATCATCAGCACCCTGAATAATCAGATCTAAACCAAACTTTTCTTTTAGCTTAATCGCTTCAAGAATATCCGACGCTCTTGAAAGTGTTGCAACCACTGGCATATCACCCGCGAGCACTTGCGTTAACACTTGTTCTTCTGAACTCGGTTTTCCCTCGTCTTTTTTGTCTTTCTTAGCAAGCTTTTCTTGCTGTGCTTCAAGCTTTTTAACAACGTTATCTAACGCTTTTGCACGAGACCCTTTGCTTTTGGCACCCAGGTGAATAATTAACGCTGTTTGCTTGTCGGTCACACTGTTAAATTTACCAGATAAGTCAACAACAAAACCGAGCCCTGCAAACTCACTTTTACCACCCCATGGTGCAACAAAGTTTTGCGTTACACCGCCTTTTCTTGCATAGGCAATTAAGCTACTACGTGGATTAAATGCGGTGCTTGCGTCAAAGTCTACTCCGGCATCGTCGTCACCAGCATCACGAGAAGCGGCAACAGCACCAACTTCAACTAAACCAAGTTGGTTCATTGAGCCAATAAAACCTGGAGTAACAACCTTACCGCTGGCGTCAATCGTTACATCAGCAGTTACATTATCTGGGTTAATCGCTTTTATTTTACCGTTTTCGATAACTAGGGTCGCACCTTCAAGTACGCCAGCATCTGTTGCGGTATGGATTGTTGCATTGGTAATTGCGGTAACATTGGCAAAAGCAACAGAGTGAGCTAGCAATGCGCTAGTGATCATGGTTAGTTTCATGGTTTTCATCTCATCAACTCCTTACTTTTGACCTAACATAAAATCACTAACCGCTTGATATTTTTCATCGTGACGATCATAGACTTTACCACCATCTACAAAGACCTGCTCTGCACGAGAGTACACGCTGAACGGATTGGTGTTCCAAATTACTACGTCGGCTTGTTTGCCTTGCTCAAGCGATCCGGTTTTATCCAGAATACCTAACGATTTCGCAGCATTCGAGGTGATCCATTTAATTGCATGCTGCTCGTTGATGTTAAAACCAGACTGGTTAGCCGTGTTCATCACTTTTGCAGCTTCATGATTCAAGCGTTGGATTGTGGTGTCTGAATCAGAATGAACAATTGCACATGAGTTTTTCACTGCATCAACGATTGCAACGTTTTCCTGAACCATATCATAGGCTTCCATCTTAAAGCCCCACCAATCTGGCCAAAGCGCAGCACAGTTACCGTTTTCACCTAACAGATCTGCAATCTTGTATGCTTCAATACCGTGGTGGAACGTCCCTGCGTGATAACCAAACTCTTTGGACAAGTCGATCATCATTGCCATTTCTTCCGCTTTGTAACAATGATTATGGATCAAGATTTCGCCATCTAGCACACCACGAAGCGTATCGAACTTGATATCACGTTTTGGCGCATCCGGATTCAATCCAGCAGCATATTCAGCTTCGTACTGTTCCCACGCGCGCTTATATTCACCAGCTTCAATCCAAGCTTCACGGTATCCAGCCATGTTACCCATACGCGTATAAGGCGCGACACCTTTAGAGCCGTATACACGCTTTGGATTCTCACCACATGCCATTTTTAATCCATATGGCGCATCAGGGAATTTCATCGCTTGCATTGTTGATGCTGGCACATTTTTTAAGGTAACCCCTCGGCCACCAAATAGATTTGCAGAGCCAGGTAAGATTTGTAACGTCGTGATCCCCCCTTCTCTAGCTCGGTTAAAGCCTGGATCTTGCGGCCATACAGAGTGCTCAACCCATACTTGAGAAGTATTAGGGTTAATCATTTCATTGCCATCACTGTGCGATTCTACACTTGGGCTGGGGTAAGCACCTAAATGAGAGTGTACATCGATAATGCCAGGTGTTACCCATTTACCTTCCGCATCAATGGTGATGTCTGCGGTGACAGATAGGTCTTTACCAACTTGCTTGATTTTACCGTCAACAATAAATACATCACCTTGCTCTATCTTTTCACCTGTTCCGGTCAGAACGGTTGCATTAGTAATTAGGGTCGACTGAGAGGGTAAAGGCTTGTATGTACTTGGATATGGATTTTTCTCAATAGTAACTTTTTCTTTATGTGGGCCGTTGTCCTGACAACCCATCAAAGCTGCGGCGATGCCAGCTACGACTAAGGAGGGAGTAAATTTATACATTTTTGTCATCTCTATTGTTTTTTTGTGACTTTAACTCATGCAATCGCACTTTACGCAATTATGAGTTTTAGTGACAAGTAATTACGACGAACGTCCAAACATTATAACGCATGTTGTCATCAGTGAGTAATTTAGAAAAGCTTAGTTATCACAACCGAATGTAAATTAGCGTCAATATTGACATGTTTTGACACATCAAGAGGCATAAGTAACAAAGCGGAAGCAAATCTAAGAACGAGGTGTTAAATTATCGATAATAGTATTTAATGATGAAAAAAATTTTTATTATTTGTATCCTTAGAAATAAAATAACTTAATACTTTACAGGTAGATAGAAAGTCTGCACACATTTGACATACTCTATTACATTCAGAATTATTTGATTTACAGCATTCTGCGGTAACTTTGATAATACTAAGAACGTGTCCTAGAGATAGCCAAGGAGCTAACCATGAAACTGTTCAATTTAGTATGTGCAACCTCACTTCTGATCGCAGGTACCGCGTCTGCGGCAGACTTCGTTGCTGCAGATAATAGTAAAGCGACTAAAGTTTGTATGTCGGTAGTCAAAGACAATAAGATTCACTTGTTCCACACCATTAAAAAGAACCACCTAAAAAGACGTGTTGTAGAAGAAAAGCTGCACTGCAATGATATGCCAGTTGGCAAGTTTGCAGCAACCTACGGGTTTAATAAAGCTGCGGATTTCCTTGGTGTAGACAGCACTGTAGAAACCAGTATTCAAGACATCGCTAAACTAGATAAAAAGACCATTTTTGTCTCAGGATCTAAGTAGTCATGTCGACATTTTTGTAAACAAAAAAGCAAGGCGTAGAAATCCCTGACTACGCCTTTTTCATTAATCAGCTACACAACTGCAGCCAATAATCCGAATAGACCCCCAAAGACTCCACCCCACACAACTAACCAGCCTAAGTGAGTCTTAATCATGTTTTGTACAATCTCTTTTACCATTTTCGGCGTTAGCTCATTAAGTCGCTCATCCACCGCTTTTTCAATCGTGTGATGTAAATCATCACCAAGTAGACCGTTACTGAGCGATTCACTAATCGCCGCATCAAACTCAGGCTGCTCACCGAGCTCAACTATTGCTAATCGCATTTTCTCAATAAATGGCTCTCGAAGCGGTTGTACCGCTTCAGCCCCTCCAAACATCTGTAGCATCGTGCCAAATTGAGACGCTTCAATAACACTTAACAAACGGTCGAACGCCGGATTTAAATCGACTTTATTGGCTATCGGCGCTAAGTCAAACTTTGGATGCCCCTTGTCAAGAAACTTTTCTAGTTTCTCTTTACTAAAAAACTCGCTCAAGATGAGCTCTCTAATCGACGCTTTAAACGATTCGAACTTAAGCGTAATAATCCCCGAACCATAGAGGAAAGGTACTTTCTCAAATAACATATGTACCGCTAACCAATTCGTCAATGCGCCAGATAGTGCAAACAATCCTATCGAAAACAGCACATCGTTTTCTAGTGTGAACCCAGTAACTGTTAGCAGTATCGCCAGTAGATTGGTGATGATATTTTTATTCAATGTACTTCCCTTGGATAAAATGACAGACGCGATATTTTATTTTTTTTAGAAAAAGGCCTCAAGTATTTGTGATCTTGAGAATTTCAACCATATTTTAGAATAAGTGAATATGTTGGATCTAACTTATGTGGAACAAAGTCAACCAACAAATCTCTGAATCTCTCCATGACGCGTTTGAGCTTTCATCAAAGCAAACCTTAAAAAGTTATGGGTCTAAAAAGCTTTATAAGATTGCAGATGATACCCATCAATTTTTAGTCAAAGTAGCTCCGATTCAGGCTTTAGAGCGGTTTGAGTGTGAGGCATCTAATCGAGAAAAGCTCATCCGTGACTCTGATTTTCTCGTTGCCGATACAATTACCCTGGGGACGAGTGTTGAGTTCTGCTTTATTGTGCTGGAATGGTTAGAGCTTGATCATCGCAATGAAAATTGGCTTGAGTGTGGCCAAAGCCTAGCTAAAATGCACCAACGTCATGAACAGGAAATGTTTGGCCTAGAAGAAGACAATTACATTCACGAGCTGCCCCAACCAAATCAATGGCATAAAAAATGGGAAGTTTTTTTCGCCGAAGAAAGAATTGGTTGGCAGCTGCAACTGCTGGCTGAAAAAGGGATTATCCTCACCGATATCGACACATTCGTAGAGCAACTTAAACCACTCCTTCCACACCAAGTTCAACCGTCTTTGGTTCATGGTAACTTTTGGCATGGTAACATTGGCTTTAGCCGCCAAAAGCCCGTACTATTTTCTCCAGCTTGCTACTATGGTGATAGAGAAGTTGATATTGCTATGGCTTCGCTATTTGCTCCATTGCCAGATGACTTCTACCGTGGTTATGAGTCTATCTATCCACTTGCAGAAAATGCGGCTGAGCGTGTAGACATTTATCGCTTATATCCTCTTCTAGTGCAAGCAAACTTGTTTGCTGGCAAGTACATACGGGACGCGGCAGAACAAGTGCAAGCCCTGCTCAAATAACTGCCATATTTTCGTCACAATGCGCTATAGTTAAAAGGTATTTAGTTTGGCCAATTCAGGTGGAGGGCCAATGAAAAACCTATATCAACAACGTATTGAATGCCCGCATTGTGGACATCATATTTTTGTTAATCTTGATACGAGTGAGGGCGATCAGGATTACTACGAAGACTGTGCGGCTTGTTGCAATCCAATACACCTAAATATGCACTTAGACCAACTGCACAATAAGCTTGAACTTAGAGTTGATAGCGATGACGAGCAAGTGTTTTAACCACAGCAGAGGCGCCATATAGATAACGGGCAGCTCATTTACGAGCTGCTTGTCAAGTTGGTACAACCTCAGCCATTACTTTTTCGCCTAAAGATAGACTTAAAGGGTTTTACTCAGGCAAGGTACTAGCTGTGCTTCAATAAAGTTTGCTTCTTCATGTAGTTTTCAACGGTATTAATAATTGTGTAGGTTTGTTGGTCAACCTCAATATTTACACAGTCTCCCACATCCATCTTGCCTAGATTTGTAAGTGCTAGTGTTTCGGGTATTAGATGTAACCAAAAGCCGTTATGGTCAAGCTCTCCTACTGTCAGACTCGCACCGTTAACTGCGATAAAGCCTTTATACATAACATACTTATGCCACGCTTCTGGCAAGGCTATATGCATCCTACAGTTGCCTTCGTTCCGATGTATTTCACTTATCTTCGCGCTTGTTTGAATATGGCCTGAAATTATATGTCCGCCCAGTTCCGTCCCAAACGTCATCGAGCGCTCGAAATTTACCTGTGCCCCTCTTTGTACTTCACCTAGGTTAGTGAGTCTCAATGTTTCATCAATCACATCAAAGCAAACTTGCCCTACCACATCGTTTTCTGGCTGTTCGAAATGCACCACAGTTAGGCAACATCCGTTAATTGCGATGCTCGCACCCAAGGTCAGTTTATCGAGGTATTTAGCACCAACAGAAATAACTAATTTTAATATATTATCAACCTGTTTCGCTGACACCACAGTCGCTTTTGTTTGTACAATTCCTGTAAACATATCTACCCTCTTAATTTATCCTTGAGATTGTAGCGAAATCGCACTAAGAGATGTACTTAATTTGTTTTTAATATCCAACTAGATAAAAATAGTTGTGACTGCTAGCCACAAAGTTTTGCTAAAAACAAAGCACTAAAATAAACTAACGTTTTTACGCCTTAAGTAGTATCTCATCATGAATTTTTCAACTTGGGAAGCCAGACGCTTGCTTCAACTTGCGCTCCCTGTTTTTCTCGCTCAAGTTACTTTAGTCTTAATGACCGTCGTTGATACGATGATGGCAGGTCAAGTCAGTGCTGAGGACTTGGCTGCTCTTTCTATTGCTACGGGTGTTTGGAACCCTTTGATTTTTAGTTTACAGGGGATCTTGCTAGCACTTACCAGTATTGTTGCGCATTGCCATGGCGCTAAAGACACCGCAGGGATCAAACTATTTTTCCAGCAAAGCTTGTATCTTGCTTTAGCGCTTTTTACCGTCGGTTTGGTTTTAGCGAACTTTACTTCTATGGTTTTTTCAAATATCGGGGCAAGTGAGAATGTTCAGACCCTCGCTCAAAGCTATATTGATTTTGTGAAATGGGGTCTATTGGGCTTTTTGATCTTTACGGTGTACCGCAATGTCACCGAAGGGGTCGGGCAAACAAAGCCTGCTTTTTACATCAGTATTGTTGGTCTTTGTATTAATGTCGTTGCTAACTATATTTTCATCTATGGCAAATTTGGCGCGCCAGCGCTTGGTAGTGCGGGCTGTGGCCTAGCTACATCCATCGTGCTTTGGTCAATGGCAATTGCTCAGTGGGTGTATAGCTTGAGGAGTAAACACATAGATGGAAAAGTCCTCATCAGCGGTTTTACCAAACCCAGTCTCTCTATGATGAAATATGTTGCAGCACTTGGCTTTCCAATTGCATTGGCAACCTTCTTTGAAGTGACGCTATTTGCATGCATTCCGTTATTTATTGCGGATCTAGGCCCTATTTCTGTATCCGGTCACCAAATCGCAGCTAGCGTCACTACCATGCTGTTTATGATGCCATTAAGTTTGTCGATGGCTATTGCGATACGGATCGGTAATCTAACTGGACAAGGAGCGCTAGATCAGCTTAAGCTTTCAGTCAATACCGCGTTTCTCTTGGCCACCTTAATTGCACTATTTGTCGCACTCATTACGTATATAGGAAGAGATCAGATTGTTTGGCTCTATACCAACAATACTGAAGTAGCCGCTCTTGCAACCAGCATTATGGTGCTGGCTTGTTTGTATCAATTACCCGATGCATTACAAGTCTCGGCAAATGGTGTGTTAAGGGGGCTCAAATATACTAAACCAATATCTTGGGTTACCTTTGTATCATATTGGCTAATTGGGTTTACATTAGGCTATGTATTAGCAAAAACCGATCTAATAACGCCTGCAATGGGTCCTCAAGGCTTCTGGATTGGTATCATTATTGGCTTGAGTACGGCGGCAGTATTATTGGTGACATGCGTAAACAAACGGGTGAAATTTGAGATTAGTCAAGCGAATAGCTAGTACGCTAATACTATTTACTTTGGCCGGCTGCAGCAAGCAGCCGAGCGATATTGCTGTTGAATATCAACAACGTTTGGCGAGCGTAACTGACATAGAAGTGGTACTCCCTGCACCACTTTACAATCCGGAGGTACAAAAAGTACCATTGCCGACAAGTGAGCTAACTATCTCTATGTTAGACATCGCGACCGCTGGACACTGCAAAGTCACAAATCTCATCGCTGCGCAAAATAATCAATTAGGGAAAGTAAGTTACCCAAGCGAGCGCTTGAAATACACCATCTTATTTATTCAGCAAGCGCCTCACTGCATTCAGCACCCAAACACAAGCGACGAGTTGAAACAAACATTCACCCAAGCAATACAGGAAAAGAAACAACAGCTTCCACTTTACTTTCTTCATATGATGACATTTGAAAGAGAGTTGGCAAGTTTGAGCTTGTTAATCGCTGAAGAAGTGCCACTAGAGTCGCCAGCAGCCCACAGCAACATGCTAGAGGCAGTTAACGAGCTCGCAGAGCTGGCAATACACTTAGACACGCCAGAAAATCTCAACCCAGTCACACTCACACCCGCTTTAAAAGTGCTTTCTCAGCGATTTATCTCATCTTTGGTGACGAGCGTCCGTAAACAAGCTCAACTGAATAATGCGACCACACGTCAATTAAAACAACTTAGGCTGAGAGATGATATTTGCAAAAGTGGCGGAAACAAAAAGCAGGCTAAGATCATAAGCAATATCTTCAACAAGTATTATTTATCCGTTCTTCAGCCTTATCAGGCGGTGCTCTCTCGTTCTATGGAAGAATTGATCGCAGCCTGGCAACCCATCCACCTATTGTATCAAAATAATAACGTTGCCGATCCGCTCACGCTTCAACAACACTTGGATAACCTTAAAGATTCTGCGAAAGCACACGTAAAATGGTGGCAAAAATTTTACGAGTTGTGTGAAATCCCTCCAGTATGAACAAAAAAAAGGCAAACAATCAAAAAATTACGGAAAGCCGCTTGATCCGTTAGCTGAGTCACTATATATTACAACGCGTTGACAGGCACAGACCTGAAAAAATTTAATAAGAAAATGTTATTGTACGACCGTAGCTCAGTTGGTTAGA
>NZ_PNDS01000139.1 GCF_005886535.1 Pseudoalteromonas sp. S2755 | reverse complement strand
ATACGCTCTGGCTAGACAAGGAGAAAACTAAGTTGTGCTTTAGCAACAATGAGTTGGAACATTCCTTATCCAAACCTCAGGTTAAATAGGTATTATTTTTTTAAGGTGGTTTACATAACTTCATGACTTTGCCAGATTAACTTCTGGTTTAGATGATGGAACAGTCAATGCAATGTGATAAGAAAAGTACTAATCGAAAAGTTGGTTTGGGGATTGCTGTCGGAGTTGGGATCGGTACTGCGGTGGGCGTAGCATCTGGGCAAATCATGTATGCCTTGCCTATCGGCATTGCCATAGGGATAGTGGTCGGCCGTAAGTATTTTTAATCGAACGAGCTACTCGCTACGTATCTTTGCTTTTAATCAATACAAGACAAAGCAAGTGCAATTTAGTGACTCAGAAATTTCCAGGATAATAGAAATGGCGTGGGAGGATAGAACGCCATTTGAAGCTATCGAGCGACAGTTTGAGCTTAGCGAGCCTGACGTGATCAAGTTGATGCGTTGTAGCCTAAAATCCAGTAGTTTTAAGCTATGGCGGCAACGAGTAAATGGCCGTAATACAAAGCATAGTAAACTTAGAAGCAAAGCGGTAAATCGCGGATACTGCAAAACGCAATACAAGCAAAGGTAATTAAAATGCAGAGGCCGTTAAGCCTCTGCCTATACTAATAACGTTATTTATCGTAAAGTGGTAGCGCAACGCCTTCAACGTTAGTGAATTCTAATACCGCGATAGGAGTAAACTGCGTTTTGCGTAAAAATCGCGTGGTGACACTTTTTGGTGAGTGAATCGTAAACTTACCAACGAAAGGCAAGATCCAGCCACTAGCAGAGGTCAATACGCCACTTAGTTGAGGGATCTTAGATTCATCGGGAAGGTTAAAGCTGGGCACAACGTTGTCACCGACCGAGTACAGTGGCGTGTTTGTACCAATTTTACGCTGATATTCAGCACTGAGCAAAGGCTTACCATTTTTCTTGGCCAGCTCGAGACGATGTGTGTTCTCACTAAGGGTGATGTCAACTTGAGCCAATTGTTTGGGGTAACCCCATATTTCACCAGCCTCAACCGCTTTTGTGTTGTCCAACATCAAATGAAAATTGAATGAGGCGTAGTCGTGAGGGAGTCCCATCGACTGCTTTTCAGCATTGGCTGCAGTGATAGTTGTAAATGCAGCCATTGCATAGTTTACTTGTGCTTCGAGGGAGTTCAGGTCGCTTGGACAAGGTAAATCGAGATCTGGTGCATTTCTGCGTTGAATAAAAAACGTCGCGACCGTTTCGTTGTATGCACCTGCTGGACTTTCTGTGATTTTTTGAGTGTAAAAAGCCGCAATACCTTTTCCGGAGCTTTTACCATCACATTTTGGTGTAACAACTTTCCAACCGTCATTCCACAGGAATCGTTTTGCTCGTTTTGCATTAATTAAACCGAGGACTGCACTGGTTGCTTCTCCCTTGACATGAAAAGGCACAGAGATTTCAGTGCCGTCATCCAAGTATTTTATTTCAGCGGTTGGGTATGTATTCTCGAGGTCAAGGGCGAGGGTATGGGCGCTAAAGATGAGTCCTAGCACGACTGCATTTTTTATCATTTTGCTTTCCTTAAGTAGTGAGATCAACAAAGTAGATTTTCTAATTCAAGATAAGTTGAGTGGCTGTTTCTTTTTTGGGTATGTTATGTTAACTGCGGAATGTAAAAAGTCAAAGTGCTTTAGTTGATAGAGTGTATTGATGGTTATTTTTCAAAGCGACATTAGGAATGTCGCTGATTTGTCGTGAGTAACTAACGTTAATTTAGGGAAAAGGCTATCACTTTGCTTAGTTTAAATCGCTCGCAAGTAAGCCGTAGAGTGCTGAGTCTGAAACTTCGCCAGCGATTTCCCAGCGAGCGCGTAAGTGGCCTTCTTTAGTAAATCCAAGCTTTGTGAGTACTTTGGCTGAGCCAATATTAGCGGGATCAACCTCTGCTTCAATACGCCTCAACTGTAGTGTTGAAAAAGCATAGTTAATGAGTGCAGAGGCCGCTTCTTGAATGACACCTTGCCCCCAGTGAGATTTGGCAATACCAAAGCCAATTTCGGCGCGACGTGACTCTTTATCCCAGCTAAACAGTAAACATTTACCAATTACTGTTTCATCGCTTTTTGAAACAATGGCCAGTGCGATCGCTTGTTGCGTAGTTAAATCTTCGTGTGATTGCATGATAAATTGTGTTGCATCCTCAAGGCTATCCCAAGGTGGTGTGTTCCAATAGCGCATGACGTCTGCGTCTGAAAATATGGTAAATAGCGCTTCGGCATCTTCGGTGGTTAAGGGTCTAAGTGTGAATCGCTCGGTGTCGAGTTGGATTGTAGTTAATTGCAATATCTTTTTCCTTGATAAAAAAGGGCGCAAATTCGCGCCCCCAAACGATAAGCTGCTTACTTATTTATTTGCGTCTTTAACGGCTTTTAGCTTCGCCGCGTGGTCAATTTCATAATCTGGCATGTCTTTTTTGCCTTCGATTAGGTAGTTGTCCATCCAGCGCATCAAGCGCAAGCTGTAATCGTATTGAGCCGCTGCTTTGCGGTTACCGTGACCTTCGCCTGGATAGTAAACTAGACGTACGTCTTTACCTTGCACTTTCATGTAGCGATATAGCTCCATAGATTGCGCTGGGTGTACACGAGGGTCATCTTTACCATGCATAATTAGTAATGGCGTCTTCGATTGACCAGCCCAGTAAATTGGACTGCGCTCTAGGTACCACTGCCACTTATCCCAAGGGTAAGAGCGAGCGTGCACTAAGTACATTTCGTTTGAGATATCGGTAGTACCAAACTTAGAAAGTTGGTTAGTTACCCCAACAAACATCACGCTTGCTGCGAAGTGCTCAGTGAGTTTTGTAGCCCCCCAAGCAGAGGCATAACCGCCGTAAGAGCCACCAGTAATACCAACACGTTTAGTGTCTACTAAACCTGTATTGACTAGGTATTCTTTCATATCTACTAAGTCGTCAAACTCTTTACCTGCGTAGTCGCCTTGACCAAGTTTTGAGTAATCAACGCCTTTGCCTGTCGAACCTCGGTAGTTTGGATAGAATACCGCATAGCCACGTGCCGCACCCATTTGACCTGGATCTGAATAACTTGTTAGCCAACCATTTTTATCGTGGCTTTCTGGGCCACCGTGCACTGACATGATCAGTGGGTAACGTGTACCTTCTTGATAATCAAGTGGATAAATTAATACGCCACCAATTTCAACACCATCACGGGCTTTAAAGTTAATTGCCTCTTGCTTTGCAAAACGCTTGTTATCCAACCATGGGTTAGAGTTCGATAGACGAGTTGCTTTACTCGAGCGGATCATAAACACCTCATTTGGGTGCTTAGCGGTGTTTGCACGTAGGGCAATGGTTTTGTCTGAATCAGAGATAGATAGATTCGATGCAATAAACTTACCTTCTTTGATAAGTTTCTTGTATTTGTTTGAGCCAACTTTAATTTGGCCAACAAAACTTTCAGCGCCGACGTTTGCGACAAAGGTCAGCTGGTTTTTGCGGTTTGACCACTCAAAGTCACCGATGTGACCCATAAAGTTCGGGATCCACTCTTCTACTTTGCCGCTTTGTGCATCGGCAAGGTATAAGCGACCAGTTGCGGGATCATGCTTATCTTCAGCGCCTAAAATCGCGATGTATTTACCATCGTGAGAAAACTCTGCAGTACCAAGCTTACCTTCTGTCTTGAATGACGTGGTAATTTGCTGTGTTTTCGCATCAAGTACATGCCATTGTGACTTCATATACTTGTCATCAATGAGCGCTGTTGGCTGCGTTTTTACCAGTAATTTAGAGGCATCGTCAGCCCAGTTGATTTCACTCACATAGCCTTCGATGCTCAGTGCCGCTGGAGTTAGCGGTTTTTCTGATGCTGCAAGATCAATGATATGAAGCTGTTTGTTTTTTAAACCCAGTTCATACACTTCAGCCATAAAACCAAGCTTTTTCAGCTCTTTTTCTGATTTATCGGCAGCTGGCATTGCAAGGATTGCAACCTGCTTGTCGTCAGGGCTTAGGCTATAAGCCGAGATCCCAGTTCCTTTTAGTGAAAGTACTTTCTGTGCTTCCCCACCGTTTACCGCGATGCGATAAAGGGCGCGTTGCTTGTCTTCTTTTTTCTTGGTTAGGAAATAAATGAACTGACCGTCGGCTGACCAAGAGATGCTTGAGATGCTCACTTTACCGGTGATAAATGGGCGCTCTACACCTTCGTCGTCAACCACATAAAGTTCACTGTAATTAGCACCATTTTGGTCAACGTAGAGCTCGCGCGGTACCGAGCGAGTAAAAGCAACGAGTTCGCCGTCAGGACTCACCGACGTTGAGCTTACCGATTGGATCTTTGGGATGTCTTCAATAGTGATGGTATCGCTTGCGAGGCTTGCAGCACTGGTGAAGCCCATTGCTAAAGCCAAAGCAGACTTAAGTAGTTTCATTATTTATCCTAAATTTTCATTCACTTGTTGTAACTTCAAGATGAAGTGTTTAGGCATTCTACTTGTCACCAGAATAAAAACCAATGTTTGCGATTAATTGTCGGTTAAGTCTGATAAAGCAAAACCGCTATCTTTTATAGGCCAAAAATCAGCGCGCCTGAATAATCAGCCTGAAATGGCATTAGGTGATTAAGTGCATACGAAATGTTGCCTTCGTCATCCATAATGTAGATAGAAGCACCACAGTGTTTGCAAAAACCATGCTCTTGGATGGTTTGATCTTTCGAATGCGGCACCACAAATCGTTCGAGAGATTTACAAGGGTTTTCGATAAGACCGTGGGCCTGAATAAACTGCACACCAGAGCATATTTCGTTGGCTGTTGTCGTGGTGAAAATACGATAGTGGATCTGGCCGCAGTGGCACGACGTGGTGATCATGTTGATGTCCTTTGTTTTCTTTTTAGTTAAGTTTACTTTTTATTTTTAGTTAATATATATTCATTTGGTGTAAAGACTTTTTCCTAAGAGGAAATAATGAGAAAGGAATACGATAAACTTCACTTACTTAAAATATTATGTTGTGTCGCTGAGCAACACTCCTTTAGTCGAGCTGCAGAGCAGCTCGGTACCACGACATCAGCGGTGAGTAAATCGATAGCTCAGCTAGAGTCGTCTTATGGACAAGTACTTTTAAATCGAACAACCCGTAAACTCGCATTGTCTGATGCCGGTAAGTTGGTTTATGAAAAAGGGAAAAAGATCCTTCGCGCGCTACGCGATTTGGAAGAAGAAGTCGAACAGGTTGGAGTGCATCAATCTGGTCACCTAAAAATAACCTTTCCAAATACGATAGGGCGTATGCTACTGAGCCAAATCTGTATCGATTTTCAAAAGCGCTATCCACAAATAAAGTTAGAGCTGATGTTTACCGCAGCAAATCAGGATTTAATCGAAGATGAGATTGATGTGGCTTTTAGGTTGTCTGCTGCACTCAAAGACAGTCAATTTTATGTCTTGAAATTAATCAATATAAACTCGACTTTTGTTGCCGCTCCCAGTTATTTGGCGGCACATGGGAAACCTGAGCAGTTGGACGAGCTGAGTCGGCATAACATGTTGTTATCTAGACTTAATCATGTTGAGGATAGTTGGCATGACGGAATCCGGAGTTACGCTTTGCGAGGCAATTTGATAGCGAATAGTCGCTTTCACATTCGAGAGGCGGTGTTGGCAGGATTGGGGATTGCCATGCTACCTTCTTATTTCTGCCAACGAGATATTGATTCGGGTGCTTTGGTTGAGCTGTTCCCCGAGCAAAATAGGCCCGAAGTAACTTTGCATGCCATATATAAAGTGAAACGAGAGCACTCTGCAAAACTGGACCTATTTTTAGGGTTTGTACAGGCGCAGTTATCATGCAAATCAGAATTGGTATCTTAGCCCCGCGTAGTAGCGCCGACCATTCACATATATCCCTGTTGGTGCGTACTCATTGCGATCATAGGTATAGATTTGTTCGTCGGTTAAATTAATAAACTCAAATTGCGCATCGAGGTTATCGCTTAATTTCATCGTGAGGCTGCCGTCTAATTGGCCGTAATTATCCATCATGGTCTCGCCGACACCGGTGGCAAATTGGGTTCGATAATTATAGCTAAGCCGTGCGCTAAATTGGTGGTTCTCGTAGTAAGTGGTGAAGTTAGCGCTGTGTTTTGAGGTGCCTGGCACTTTGTCCTGTAAGTCAACATCAGCATTGTCACGTTCGCCATCAACGTAGGTGTAATTGGCAATTAACCCAAACCCGTACGCAAGTGTTTGCTGGTAACTTAGTTCAACGCCACGGATGCTGCCGCCAGCGCCGTTACTGGGCCTATCGATAGACATCAAAACGCCTTCATGACGCTCAAGCTTTCGCTCAAATTCAATAAAGGACTCCACATCTTTGTTAAATAAAGCGATAGAAGCGAGTCCTGCGTCGTCGAAGTACCATTCAAGGCTGGCATCAAACTGCGCTGCTCTATATGGATCTAGGCTGGCGTTACCACCTTGTCCTTGAGCTTGAGTTACGTTGTAATTAGTTGAGGGCATAAGGTGATGAAATTGCGCTCGTGACATGACGCGCGCAACGGAAAAACGGCCAACCAGACTTTCGCTTAAGTCAAACTTGATATTGGCGCTGGGTAGAATATCGATGTAATCCCGAGATTCTTCATGCCAAACATAGCTGTCGGGTGCTTCGATGGGGGAGGCGACACGTTTAAATGCGGCAGAGTCTTGAAAGGTTTTGACCATCCGGATCCCTATGTTGGCAGCATAGGCTTCACCAGCGAGTTGCATTTGACCGTAAGCGGCGGCGGTTTTTTCTGTAATATAAAAACGACTGGCTTTTTCTATCTCTTGTTCAAAATTGAGCGTATCGAAGTCTTTGGCGAGCAGCCTAATATCGGCATAACTGTAGTTTTTTAAGGTGTTTGCACTACCTACGCCGCGCAAATAATCATCTACAAAAGTGCCCGGATAGGCGGCCAGTGTAGTGCCAAGCTCGCCGGCTAGACCATCAAGCCCTCCATCTTTGGAGCGATAGCGCAAAAAGTCCCGTTGATGGTCCTTGAGTTTAATGCCAAATTTAATCGCGTCGACCTGTTTAAAGTCGATATCGTACGCAAAATCGGCTTGCGCGAAGTATGATTTATCTTTGCCATCTTGGCTGTCATTTCGAGCTTCGGTGATAAACCAGCTCGGTGCATCTAACGGTGAAATCCCATAACTTGCGAGGATGTTCTTTCGCATTGACGTATCAACATGAAAGCGGGTGTTAGCAGAAAACTGTGACGTGATGTCTTCTGTGGTGCCACCTGAGCCGTGGCTTAGACCTACTTGAAATTGGCTCGACCAATAAATACCGTCATAGACTAAGTCTAGATGAGCACTTTTAGTGCTGATCTGCGAATCTCGCCAAATGGCTTCCATGCTGGTATTGAACGGCGCAGCTGTAGGTAAATAGTGGGCGCTCACCAAAGTACCATCTTGTACATGTAAATCGGTTACCCCGCCGCCTAGGTCAATAGACTTTGCACTTTGCCAGAGAAAGTTTTGATTGTTGTTGTCTGCGTTTAGGTGAGAATAAAGTAAGTGACTATTTAACCTAAGCCGTGGGGAAAGCTGAAACGCGGCATTGACTGTATAAGCCTGCAACTCTCTTTGCTGCTGAAAAATTGCCGAACCCCCACCTCCTGGAAACCACAACGTCTGACTTTTATCTTGTGGGGTCTGCTGGGTGGCATACCAAGTCTCACCTTCACCTTGGTATAATGTCCTATCGTGCCATCCCCACGATTCTAGGCCGTCGCGTCTGAGGCTGCGATCTCGTCGTGTTGCGGTAAAAAGCACAGCATAGTCGCCAGTTTTGCTATGGTAGTTATAAATTGCAGATAATTGTGGGTCGAGCTTATCGCTCAAGTCACTGTATTGGAACTGGGCCGTTACAACGCCATAGCCTGAAGGCGTAAGCAGAGGGTCGCGGGTTTTTATATTGATTGCACCACCTAATGACCCTTCATCCTGCATAGCTTGTGGTGTTTTGAACACCTCAAGGCTAGAGACGATTTCACTGGGTAATAAGGTAAAATTAAAGCCTCGGCTTGGCTGACTTGAGATCCACCAATCAGCGGAGGCGAGATATTGACCATTCAAATAGGTTCTATTTTGCTCGGGGGTTGTGCCTCGCACGCCGATCCGTTCACCTTCACCTTGTGCTCGAGAGAGTGAGATCCCAGTGATCCGTTGCAGCGCCTCTGCGACGTTTTTATCTGGAAACTTACCTATGTCTTCAGCACTGATCGTATCTGAAACTTGTTGATTGTGGCGTTTATTACTGAGAGACTTGACAACGCTGTCATGGAAGGCACGGATTTCGATGCGTTCTATGGTATTTTCAGCTGTCTGATTTTGCTCAACGGCATCACTTGCAGCTGTGATAAAGAATGCGCTACAAGAAACTGTTCGGATGAGAAATTCTGACATTGTGCTCAACTTATAATACGAGTAAGTTACCTTTAGTTGATACTCATAATACGCTTTTATTACGAGCCTAACCATAGTTTTACAAATTTTTAGTAGTTGATGGTTGAAAACTTAGATAAACGTTTTTTAATCAATGAGATACTTGTCGACCTAAGCAATTTATCTGTGTGTGTTGACGGTTCTTGGAGAAGCATCGAAGCGAAGCATGCGGCATTATTGCGTCTATTGATTGCTAACAAGGGACAGGTTGTTACCAGAGACGCTATCTTAGATATCGTATGGCCCGGTACTATCGTCAGTGATAACTCTGTTAGCCAGCTGGTAGTACAGCTACGTAAGCTGCTTGGTGACAGTTCAAACGAGCCAAAAATAATTAAAACGGTACCACGTCTAGGTTATCAATGTATTGCACAAATAAAAAAAGCCCCGACGCTACTTGAGCAGGTAGAGGAGCTGTCTCGCGGGCGTGGCGCGCAATTTGCGCTGCTCGGTTTTTTTATGGGTCTGGTGGTGACTTTGCTTGGCGTTTTTATTGCCAAGCAATGGCAAAGTGAATTGCAACAGCAGCCCGTCAGAGCAACTCGGATCACATCCTCACCGGGTGCTGAAGTTTTTGTGCGCTTTTCTCCAAATGGTAACTATTTAGCCTACAGCTATTTAGCTGAGGGAGCCGATCAATTTGATTTGGCGGTCTATGATCTTGAGACCAAAACAACCCATACAATAAAAAGCAGCGGTTATAGTGAAGAGTCAGCAAGTTGGTCTTTAGATGGTAACTGGCTGATTTATTCACGCTCGGACCCGGTTTCCTGTGAAGTACGGGCGTTACACGTGAAAGGTCCAATAGAAATGTGGCGACTAGCGCGCGATAGCGTGCTTGGCAGCTGTAATAGCGCACAAGACTCAGCGCCTTGGCTAGAATATCGAGCGGGCCATTTTATCACTAAGTCTTGGGATAAAGCTGGGGCCTATTTGCAATCTGTAGCGGTCACTTTTGCGGAGAATTATCCTAAAGTGCTCAACACTACGGCGTTGCCTATTCGCGATGTAACCCATTATCAAGTTAACCAACAAACGCTGTTGTATCAGGTAAAAGAGCAGGGCGTTTATCGGCTTAATCTGGGGCAACTTGGGGATTTTGAAAGTCAAACCACCACACTCTCCAAGCAGTCTTTTTCGGCATTGAGTCATGGTTATCAAGACGATACGGTTATTATCGCCAAACAAAACTTGAGTGTACTGAAAGGTCGTGAGCAGCAGTTGTTATACTCCGGATTTGGTGCGATATCTGAGATTGATGTCAATGCGAACTTGCGTGCTTCGGCGCACACTGAGGGCGTGGCTGAAATTAACTTTTATCGGCTTGCTGTAGACGCACAAGGCGAAGCGCTGCAAAAGCAGTTAACGTCGCCCGCTAGAATGGACCTACTTGCCGCTTTATCTGATGATGGCGCACATTTTGTTTATGCCTCGGTGACAGCCAAAAATAATGATGCACCACAGTTTGAGCTGTGGCATAAACATGCTTTTCGGCCAACGTCGAGTTTGCTTGGTACGATGCCGATGGGAGAAGTGCCTATTTTGCTATTGCTGTCGCCTAATAATGAATATCTCGCCGTATTATCAAAGTCGCACAAAGTGTATCTAATAAGCTCTTTTACTAAAGAGGTGAAAAAAGTAGTTGATAACTTTGCCGAAATTGCCGACTTGCATTGGTCACAGGATGGTAGAAACCTGTATTATCGAGCGAAGCTCTCGGCGGAAGCAAAATGGCAGGCGTGGCAATTTACCGTATCTCAAGGGCGCAGTGAGCAGCAACCTCTGGTAACGCACTCACCTGATTTACCTCTTACTCAAAAGAACCCTAGCTTTGTGGGGTATAAAGAACAAGTTAGGGAATACCTAATTACTGCGCTCACTGAGACATTTGATGTAGAGCAGTTACGTGGGTCTTTATCTCTTTATCAGCCAGCAGTATATCGAGACGGGGTTTACTTTGTGCTGAAAAGAGGTCATCAACTGGTGCTTTATCGCTATTTAAGTAGTGAAAACAAAGTCGAAGAAATTCAACCAATTGGATTACACCTTTACGCGGGGTTTACCGAGTTACAGGTACTAGCAAGCTTTGATGGCAGTCAGGTCATATTCAATCGGATCAACAACTATGAAAGTGACATTGTATTACTAGAGTACGGTGACCGATGAAGACAGTAATGTTACGAAGCTCAGTGTAGATAAAAAGTTAGTTAGCTAGCTTTTGCTGGAATGAGCGTATTGCTTTACTACTCCAATTTCGCTGTGATGCCGACTTCAATGCTTGTGAGGCAAGCTTTTTGGCTTCTATCTGATTATCTGTAAGCTTGGCAGACAGTAGCAGCAGTTCAGGGTGTTCGGGATCGATGGTGAGACCATGACGCAGCCAAGTTTTGGCCTGAGGTTTGTCGTTGAGACGAGTTAGATAAGTGTTTGCTAATAGAAGTGTGGAGCGCAAATGGCCATTATTCGAGGCCTCGGTAAGTACTTTTAGCGCACGTGGAGTATCTTGCTGCTCTTCGTTTGTGAGCAGTGATCTTGCTAAGCGATATTTTGCGATATCCATGGTTTGTGCTGCATGTTCTAGCCAAAGTACACTAAGTCGATGTTCACCCACATTGATAAGCTGAGTCGCTAAGCGATATTGTGCCAAGTCCAAGCCATTTTTGGCTGCGGCTAAATATAATTCATTTTCTGGTTCTTCAGATCGCCAGTGATAGCGCAGTAGCTGATACGCGTTGTAATCTTTCATACTCAACCAGTTAGCAATATAGTATTGTACTTGCGCCACACCACGCTCTGCCGCATCGATATTCTGCTTAAGCTGTTTTTCGTAGGCCTTTTTTTGAATGGCTAAGGTTTCGCGGTATTGCTCGCCTTTATACGTCGCAAAATGGTAAATCAAGGTGTGTGCTTGCTTTGGACCACTATAGCGCCACTTCTCTACCGCATTTAACAGGCTAGCGGTGAATATATGCTTGGGGTAGCTATCTACGACCTCAATATTGATTGCCTTACCGCTTTGGTCGATATCAAACTCTAACCAAACCCAGCCCTCAATTCCTTGTCGTACGGCTTCATCAGGGTAGTCAGGCAATACATCGTGAGTTTTACTCGGCGTAGAAATGATATTGGGTTGTTTGAGTCGGGCAAGCGTTGAATCAAGTAAGTAGGTATCTGCCAAACGGTTTTTTTGAAGTGTTACGAAATCCTTTAGACCACTCTGGTCATCGGACTGCTGCAAAACGAGTTGCGCAGTTTGAAAGGCTTCTGCAATGCCGAATTCTTTAGCCAATGAAAACCAAGCAAAGGCATTTGCGGCACTTTGTTCGGTTCCTTGACCGTACAAATACATCACCCCAAGATTATACATGGCGTCTGCATTACCTAATTGAGCTAGGCGATTGAATTCAGAAAATGCATGCGTGAACTCTTCATTCTGATAGGCGAGGGTAGCATCGTAAAGATCGGCTTTTGTCAGCCAGCTCATGCTTAGAAAAAATGAAAAAATAAGCCCAGAAATGAGATTGTTACGCATTTTATTGATTACTCATCCTCGGACTGCTCTTTGGGGTTGCTGTGGTCATTTTGAAAAGGCTATATAACCACAATATAAGGGAAATTTAAATAATAAAAGCTGATAGCAAACGCTATCAGCTTTTTGGAACTCCGGGCAGGGAGTTTACTAAGTCGAACCTGTGTTAGCTTGGAAGCGACTTAATTCGAGTCATGAAACTATTTCTTTACGACTAATAAGACCAGATTTAGCAGCAAAAGTTTCATTCGCTATTCGGTGTTAGAAGTTAAATCTAACCCCCGCGCTAAAGCGCCTTCCATCGGCATAGACACCTGTTAGTGCCTGCTCAACTCCCTTTTCCTGATAGCTAAATGTATGTTCATCCGTCAAGTTGATGGCCTCAAGAATAAATGCCACATTCTCATTGTAGTTATAGGTGAGGTTGGCATCTACTTGACCATAATCGTCAATGTATCCTGGCCAGTCGCGACCTGTATCATACCCTGTTCTGAAGTTGTATGAGATACGGGCACTAATGAATTCGTTTTCATAATAAGAACTCAAGTTAACGGTATGCTCAGAGTTGCCTGGGATAGTGATGTCGTTACCTTCATCATCTTTGGCTTCACCATCTACATAGGTATAGTTAGCTGCAACGCCAAAACCTTCGTATAGCTCTTGTTGATAACCCACTTCTAGGCCTTGAATGCGGCCTGCTTTCCCATTAACAGGGCGGCTGATCAGCACTTCTTTACCTTCGTGAGTTTCAAGTGCTGGTTGGCTCTCGATAAACGACTGAATGTCTTTGTAGAAAAATACCGCAGAAAACAGACCTGCGTCGCTAAAGTACCACTCGATACCGGTATCAAACTGCGTCGCTCGATATGGGTCGATGTCAGGATTACCACCAGTGCCAGTTTGTGTTTCTAGGTTGTATGAAGTTGATGCCGTCATATCGGCGTAATCTGGGCGAGACATAACTCGCGCGGCAGAAAAACGCATTAACAAATCGTCATCTAAGTCAATCGCCAAGTTAATGCTCGGAAGAATGTCGAAGTAGTCCTTTTCTTCCGTTGTCCATACCTCAGCACCGGACTCACCTGCAAACGCGGATGAGGTTTGCTTGGTATTCACAAGTCTTACACCCAAATTACCGCGTAGACCATCTGCATCCAGATTCGCTTTAATGTAGCCTGCGGTAATTTTTTCATTGATATCGAAAGTACTGGCCTTCAACACTCGGTAATTCCAACCCAGCGCATCACCTTCTTGGCGTATTTTATCTGAATCAGTAATTGCATAGCTGCGCGTTGTGCCCGATGAGCCTATGCCTGATAGGTAATCAGATGGCATGGCTTTAGAGTAGTCAGCTAGACTCCAGTTTAAGTCGGTACGATTGTTTGTTGTGTGCTTAGTATTAAAACGACTGTGATCACGGTATTTAAAGCCGACTTTTATCTGGCTGAAGATAGCAACATCAATTGGACGCTTAAAATCGGCTTGAAAGTAAGTTTCATCATCTTTCGCGTCATTGCTGTCATAGCGTAAAAAGCCTAAATTCCATTTATCACCATCGTTTGGATCGGCAGCGTAACTGGTCTTTACGTCTTCCTCTTGTGACGCATCAAAGCTGTGAATATAGTTGCCTTCCCAACCAACGGAGCGATCCGCTTGTGAACCCCCCGAACCTTCTGTGTAACCTAAGTGATATGAAGATTCCCAAAGTTGCCCTTGATGCTCAACTTTTAAGTCGTACGATTTGGTTTTGAGCTCAGAGTTACGTACTTTGGTCTCATCCAGAATGTTATTCCCATCTGGAGATAAGCCAAGTGTACCGCCGACAGCCATCTTTCCAACTACGGGGTGGTCGATAACGGTAATGTCAGTGTATTGTGAGCCGCCGTAACCGGGTAACCAGAGGAAGTTTTGGTTTTCATTATCGGCTTCAAGCGTAGAGTCTAACGCATTGAATACAATGTCCATATTTTCACTTGGACGATATTGCAAGGCGAGGTTTATACCCGTGCGCACGCGCTGCTGTGAGAACATAGCTGAGCCACCACCGCCAGGGCTGTAGACATTGTCGACGACGGTACCGTCTTCAAGTGTGATATCACGATAGGTCCAAGACCATGCTTCAATACCATCACGGCGTAAGTTACGTTCTTGGCGCACGACAGAAAGTAAGGCGCCAAAAGACTCATCATCGGTCTTAAAGTTGTACATAGCGGAAAGTTGCGGGTCGGTTTCACCTGACACTTCGCTGTGCTGTGCGATAATTGAACCTGCAATTTTATTTGCTTCTAAATCAAGTGGTTTACGTGTTCTCACAATCACGGTTCCGCCAATAGAGCCTTCGTCAATATCGGCTTCGGGTGATTTGTAAACTTCAAGCCCAGAAATGATTTCAGAGGGTAACATCGTATAGTTAAAACCACGGCTCGCCGCTGAGTTAGTCCACCAATCCGCAGAACCAACGGCTTGACCATTCAATAAGGTCCGGTTTTGGCTTTCACCTGTGCCTCGAATACTAACGCGTTCACCTTCACCAAAACTACGGGTGATTGAAACACCAGTAATTCGTTGTAGTGATTCGGCAACGTTTTGATCTGGAAATTTGCCAATGTCCTCGGCTGTTACTGCATCGACAATGGCGTCAGAGTATCTTTTTGTATTGAGTGATTGAACAACGCTACCACGGATCCCTCTAACTTGAATAACTTCAACTTCACCACCTTTAGCTGCTTTTTGATTATTGCTTTCTTCAGCGAGTGCTAGACCCGGTGCAAAAAGTACCGAGCCGAGCAAAGATTGGCTGATTAATACAGCCAGTTTTTTCTTATTATTGCGAAACATACATTCCCCTTGAGTGCATATACCAATTAGCCTTAATACTTGCTCAGTTTGAAGGAGTAAATCTGACGCTAACTGTGTTAAAAATTTCTTATTTAGAGCAACTAAATAGCAAAATTTTTGCGT
>NZ_PNDS01000014.1 GCF_005886535.1 Pseudoalteromonas sp. S2755 | reverse complement strand
TAAGAATTTGAAGCATTTTAAGAAACAACCGAACCAAAAGGCTATGTTCCTAAAACAAACCTTGAACGAGAATCCCCCCCCCCTCTCTATGAACTTGAACCTGAATTTAAACTTGAATTTGAACCTGTGAAGGAAAGTGGTGCTATAAGGTCTATTTTTGTTAACAATGAGTTCTATTCAAATGGTAGTAAAATTGGTTTACCTAAGAATTCAGTCGAAGAATTAAATTTAACTCTAGATCTCAATAAGATGAGAAAGGGAAGTAAAATCAAGGTAGCACTTAAGCCTTTAATCTTAGACCGCAGCAAAATAGGAGATAAATTACATAAACAATATTCAGAGAAAATTTATTCAATAGAAGATATTGTGGGACATGGCGGTAACGGTTTCCTTGTTATCTCAGTACCCATTGAACTAAACCCCAGAGTAATGACCGTATCAATTTTAGAAGAATCAGTGATAGATGAATCTCCACTAGAAATGGAAAGAAGTGAGTTTGTCTTAGAGCCTATATAGAGTGGCATAGTGTTTAAAAAAGCCGCGCTAAGCGGCTTTTTTAAACACCAACTTGCTTTTCACCACGTTCCCCATACCCGGTGATTTAAAGTAATACTCAAGCTTGTTGAGCGCGACAATATCGGCAAGCGACACATCAATTTCTTTTGACATACGCTTTGCATCATCCTGTGAGTGCTGAATACCTACCCATTTATAAGGGCATTGAGAGGTGATTGTTTTACTCATTTCAACTACTCGTTGACCGATACAGTGCATGATAAAACCATACTTACGGCCAATTCTCATAAACCAGCCAAACACCGTATTATCACGCCCGACTGTCTCTGTCACTTCTGGGACTTCCTCACAAACAACATGTAGGCGTTTCGGGTGTAAACCGTCTCCAAACCCTTTTACAGCAGTTAAAAACTTCAAAAAGTAAGCGCGTTCTTCTGGTACTGTTAACGCAATCTTAAACCCCTGTTTAGTTGCCCTACCTGCTCGCAGTGCTTTAAAAAAGCTACCGAACGTTGTGTACCGTCTGACAACTCGCCCTTGGATCTGCTTAAAAGATTTATGCGGGTCCCAAAATACAACTTGGTCAGTGGGTTTGATACGTCCAAGCTTTTGAACAGCAGACGTTTTACCACCATCTGAACCCGCTACATAAAGGGTATTCTCGTTTGACAGCTTATCGTTACCATTAATTGGCTGCATGTGCTGCTTCCTCCGCAGGTTCAGCCTCCGCATTCGCTTGAGCATCGGCCATTTTTAGCGCTTTAATTTGTTTAGTCGCATTAAAAGAGAACGAGCCAAAGAACATGGCGGCCATGATCTCATCTTTGTAGCTGCCAAACATATCCAATGCCGCTGGCGCATACTTCTGAATAATTGGTTTTAACCGCTTTGCACCTTGTTTTTTCTTACCGTCTGCAATGCTAAAGCGCTCATGCCCATGGTCTTGAAGTAACGACTCAAGCATATCCATTGCATCAGCGGCGGTGGCTTCTGCTCCCTCATCACTGATCACTGCATCTTTTACTTGTGTGAGCGCGGCTTGTTGCATTTCTTCAGGCATTGCACCAATGGCGGACATTGGGTCAAAGTCGAGTTCCTGCTCTGCATCAAACTCTTTTAACTCTGCGGCCATTGCAGCCGCAGAATATTCGTTGATCTGCTCTGTTTGGATTGGCTCGTTTTGCTCTAGTACCGCATCGTCGTTGGTTTCTGTCGATTCTGTATTGATTACTTCAGTCATTGTCTGTCCTTTAAAAAAATATTAGTTATCTTGCAAGTGCGAGTAAGCAACCCACAACACCGCCACCTATCGCGCTTAACACGAGTTTTAGGGGTTTAATTGGGTCGTTAGCTGCTTTTTGAGGTGTGTTATTTATTGGTTGTGGTTTAGGTTCAGGCGCTAATTGCTCAACAACCTCGGCAACCACGTTTGATGGGGTTGCTGTCGGTTGTTCGGTAACAGCTACCTGTTCAGTCATTTCATCCAACTTCTCAACTAGTTGGTTTTGGTCTAATACCGCATCGCTATTGGTTTCTGGCTCAATCTCAGTCACGGTATTTTCGGTTAATTTAACCGACACAGGCTCACCCTCAGCGGCCAACAATGCTTCAATGTTTGGCTGCATGTTTGCACGGATTTTTGCTTGATACTCATCCCCGCTACTCTGATCACATTTGCATTTATCACAAATCAAATAACGCAAATGCGCCTTTTTAGTGCCTTGAGGTTGGTGAACGGTTGCAATCTCCCCGCAGTGATGACGGAACACGCCTAAGACAGGGTTTTTGCTGGTTCTAAGCGGCACAGTGCCGCCGTTTAGTGGTACGGTCTTCATGATTTTAATTCCTCTACTTGTTTTTCAAGCTGGGCAACTTTGTCAATCAAACCGCCTATTACGCCAAACGATAAATTAACCGCCTTGTCGGCCAGCTGTACCTTTTCTTTCATATCCCAAGCGCCTAGTGAATCGGCCTTTTTCTTGAGCTGAACGCATTGTTTAAAGTTATCTAAAATCAGGTCCATATATCCCCCGTTACTAAAGAATGGGCATCAACATCGCTTTCATGCGGGCTGATACGTTCAAATCTGCTATAAAAACTCATCACTGAATCAATCGACTCATCAATCACTTGCTGCGTCTTGATGAGCATCTTTGTCACTGCGTTTTCTTCTTTGCGCTGCTGCTTGATATGCTCCTGATCACAATCAGCGCTAAATATGGTTTGTAGCCGCCAGCCACGAACGCCAATCGCGTTATCCATAAACCGCTTAAACTCTCGGGCATTGGCAAACTTAGCAACGCCACCACGGGCAAAGTTGCCATTTAGCTCTTTGCCCATAGACTCAACTCTGTTGCTAATTGCCTCTATCTTGGCGGTAAGGCGTTCAATTAAACGCTCACGCTTTGTGGTAGTTTCTTGGTGCTTAATCCGCTCACGAAAAGCGATGGTTTCTTTTAACTCGTTTTGTACTTTGCGTTTACGCTTCCGCTTTGCCTCAAGGTATTGCAAATACTCTTGTATCAACGTGTACATGTGTTGGCTTTCATGAGTGGCGCAGTTCTCCCATGCTTCGGCTCGGGCATACTTTGAAATATTGTAGCGATTGCCTCTAATCTCCCCCTGATCACCTTTGCTATCTGAAGACATATAGCCCAACGCTTTCAGCAAATAAGAGCTGGCCGCAGCAGGGCTTTTAATGCGTTCAATATGCACCATGCCTTTACCCCAAAGGCGTTCCACACGTTCCGCCCACTCTCTAAAATGGTGGTGCGGCACATTCCAGCGCATAAGCATGTGCGCGTGATAGTTTTGATACCCGATAGACTGAACTTCGACTAATTCGCCATTTTCACCGAACGGGTAAAGGCGCGATTCATGGATTTTCCGTGGCGCTTCGGCAACCCACATGTAATCGAACACGGGCTTTTTCTTTGGATCTTGCTCGCATTCAATCTTGCAGATTTCCATTTTTTTATTCGTAATTGCGCGTGCTTCGCACTGTTCAATGCACTCAACAATGCCCCACGGATAAAGGCGCTCGTTATTGTGGAATACGTCTGTTTTCACAAACTCTTTAAATAGGCCTCGGGTGGACATCCAACCCCGTTTGTGCATTTTTCCCATCGAATCTAAGAATGGGCTCAGTTGCTCACCAATCGTGGCAAAGTCAAACTTCACATAAGTGAAGCGGCCATCGGCAATGATTTCGTCATTCTCGGCACATTCAAATTCTAGTTTTTCACCGTTCGCGTTATACCAGGGGGAAATCACATCACCCTCTTTCCCGCCACGGTCTTTTTTATAGTGCTTTTCATCGAGTTTTTTACGGGCTGCTTCATCAAGCGTCACGGTTAAAAATGCACTATATCCACCTTTTACGGCTTGCATGTACAAACCACTATCAATAATTTTTCCGCGAGCTCGGCTGGTAAGGGATCGCGTAATTCGTTCACCTGTGTTTGCGTCAGGAGCGTCACTGGTTGAGGTCATTTGAGTGCAAACAATGCGAAAATCATCACTCCAGTTTCTAGACTGGAAGTGAGCGCGGTTATTTTGGTAATGCGGCTTTACGATTTTTGGCTTGGCATTCGACTTGGTGTTTGGCTCGCGTTCAATCCTGCCAAGTACAGGCGATTCAAAATGACCGGCATCAACGAATGACTCATAAATCGGACGAACTTCGCCCGTATCAAAATCTAAACACTCACCATCGTGTATCCCTAAGTATTCTGCGCGTTTTTCTTTGCTCAGAGTACGCATGACACCGTTTCGTAACGAGTCTAGCTTGAGCTGCTTCTGGCGCTCTTTGATTTGCTTCTGAGTGGCAACTTCATGCGGTTTTGGCCGTGTCTGACTTTTGCAGCTTATGACAAGCCTAGCTTTTTCAATCCCCTGCGGGGCTTGCGCTTCGCGATTAGATCGAGCAAATGATTCAACGTACTCCTGCCACGTTATTGAATTTTCGACCTCCGTTTCAGAGACGTCTGGAATTGAGTCACGAAAAAAAGCGCCAGATTGGGCGCTTTGGATTGCTTCATGGAGAATAGAATCTGTTACTTGGTTTTTCATTGTTGGTCTGGAAAACTCTCACAACCCAACAACTCGTCAAGAAGCTCTTGCAGCGCCTCGCTAATATCAATCACTCCGCGCTCGTTAAGCGTGGCAATATCACAGCGCATTAACTCAACGCGATCTATATGCTCCCGCGCTTCAGACTTGACTCTTTCTTTTTCTTCTGGGGTTAGCTTTTGGTAATCAGAGATAATCCCCCAGTAATGTTCTATTCGCTCGTTTGTTAAATCTAAAATTGATTTCATTCTTCAATTTCCTCTACGTAACAGGTGTTAACTGGTGCGGCTAACCAAATACCGTCATCTCGGCCGCTGGCGGCGCGTGCTTCTTCATGTTGTTGGGTAACAATTTCTGCAAAGGCAAAGTCTGCCTCGTTTGGTTGGCTGCGGTTGTTGGAATACGCATGAAGCTGCGCGGTATCGTTTACAAAGTCGGTGCGAGTCATAGCCAACCTCTGTTTGCCAAAATTCGAGCATGTGCCAAACCTTGTAACGGGCTATTGCCGTGAATGCGCGGTATGGCTACGTCTTGCTTTGGTTGCACTTTCGGCATTGGGTTTGGAAAACGGCTTTTTGCTTCGTTGAAGATTTCACGAATTTTTCTAGCCTGACGCTGCCAGTGTTCGGGGTTTTCATTTGGGTCAATTAGCTGATCCACTTCGACAATGTACTGGCTCATAGCTGCCCGCCCTCAAGTGCAATCTCATTCGCAACAGCCGTTAAAAAGTTCACTTTCTCATCATGACTCGCGTTTATGCAGACAGATAAAATCGGCTTTCCAACTCTGCGCCCTTTTAGCGGTGACAGAGCAAAAGACCCATCTCTGTCGTTGAAGATTTGATACTGTTCCTTTAACGCCTCAGCAGAAACTTCGCCGCCTGTGAATTGGGATATTTTATTGGAAATATCATCTGGGACTCTCCTATATCCATATATATAGGCGGTTACAGCAGCCTCAGACTTACCGAGAAAAGCTATCAACTCTTGCTTCTTTGCTCTTGAATCGCTCTGCTCTTTTATCCAGTCAATAAGTTTCACAATCCCTCCTGTAATTTTACCTGTAAGCAAACTCAAGAATGAATGTAATATATTAGAGATATATTAGCAATACGTTTTTTTGATCAGATATGGGATTTGATTGGAAACCAATTGAACTGTAATATCTTTTTATAAATTACATTCTCGGTAAGTTTTTGATGGAAGCACCAAACTGGTTAAGTAAAGTTAAATACCTGATGAAAGAACAAGGTATAAAGCAAAAAGACTTAATGGGTATATTTGGCGTTAAGACTCAAGGAGGCGTTAGCCATTACTTCAGTGGGAGAAAGGTAGCATCTGACGCTCAACTTGAATCTTTAGCAAAACTATTCGGCGTAGACGTTTCACTGTTAATTAGTGAACCAGTTAGTGACAACAAGCATAGCATAGATGCACAAGCTCTCACCGAAGCATTCAAAACACTCGCAAGGCTTGATGATCTGAGTGATGAAGAGATAGTTTCTTTTTTTAGAGTTTACGAGAAAATGGGTGAAAACAGAATTGCAGAAGCTTACGACGTGATATCTGCCCTAAACAGACAACGGAAAGAAGAGTTAGAAAACAAACTATTCAAACTAAAAAAGGCTCAATAATGAGCCTTTTTATTTGTACTACTTTGGATCAAATGGGCTTGTCCCAATTGGCAGTCTGATAGGATTACCGCCAGAAACTTTCGTTAGTTCTTCTATGTTCAACAGCTTAACCATTTTTACTTCCTTTCGTTTTCTCAATTTGAGCAAGAACTTCGTCTCTCTTTTTTAGCATTATTATTTGAGCGGCCAAACTACCAGAACTCACGGCCTCTGCGTTCAACCCTATAGCTCTGCCCTTTACATAAGTATCCAAGCAGACAACATTTGAATATTCAATGCTCTTACAAGAAGCCCTGAATAAAAGCCCTGCAGCAACAAGCTCTTTGAATATCAAATAACTTGAAGCCAGCGCAACTACAAACAAAACTAAATTAGTAACGAAATCCATTTATAACACCGTCTATACGCTTTCTTTCAACAAATTTTGCTTTTGCATCGTGCGGATAATACACGCAACAGCAATAAAAACAAACATAATGTTAACACTAACAACAACAAACGTATACAAGTGTGACAAGTAGTTTGTTTCAAGGAACAGTTTCTCAGCCAAGCGCATCAAATGCATAACAGCTTGAACTGCATATAGGCATATAGCTGCCATGGCTATCCTTGTAAGCTTCAATTTAAACTTGTCATGCAAATTTCTAGTCATATGCATTGATAAAATGTAAATCGAAACGAATGAGAAATGCCATATTGCTTTTGAGACTCCTCCCCTGTACTCCGTTGCAATGGTATACAAATAAGGAGTCAACACATTCATGAGCAAAGAGAAGACTACTAAACAACTTAAGCTAACACTGTAGCTATCGAGCCTTCTAAAAGCGCACAGATAAACCAGCCATAATACAACATAAGCGAGTACAACATGCTCGCCTATAGATATTAATAACTGTTCAAACGGACTATACAAATTAATCCCCTTTAATTGAGTCACCTGAATTGCGCGCAGCAATATAGGACTTAGCTTTAGGCTTTTCATCCACCGGATCTAGTCCACTTCCACCAGTTCCACCAACTACTTTCAGCAATTCAGTCTTTGTTAAATTCTGTATTTTTTTACAACTTTGCATAGCTATATCTCCTCATAGCATGAATCTAATTTATAAGAAAAATTAGAAACAATCAAAATAATATTACAAAAAACTTGACCATGCTTGATATAATTACATAATATTTTACAAGCTGAATGATCGTACTGTAATCATATCAGAGACTAACAATGTTAAATAGTGAGAACAGATATGTTAAATCAAATGGGTTGTATCGGTTCATGGATACCGCAGGAAATGTACTTAAGGTTATACGGAGAGGAGAAAGGCACATTAGACGAACGGATCAGGCGTAAACACTGGATAAAGGGAACACACTATAACGTTCCGCGTGGTTCAAAAGGTCGTTGGATTAACATTGAAGAGGTAAACAAGTGGGCAGCGGGACAAACAAGCACGTCGGCGTATTTACACGCCAACTAAAGTCAGGTGAATGCCTGTATATTACGTTCTTTTATCAGGACGAACGCTGCCGAGAAGCTTTACCAGGATTAAATCCTGAATTAAAAGGTGATTGGGATTTTGCCTTTGGGCTTAAAAAGGAAATTGAGCGCATGATCACGCTTGGGAAGTTTAATTATGGTGATTACTTCCCAAACTCACCCAAGGCCAAAAAGTTTGCTGCAAAGTCCACGGCCACGGTTTTAGATTACCTCAACGACTACGTTAAATATGGTAGAAAGCGCGGTTTAAGCGTTTCTACCATCGAGGGCTATGAAAAGGCGATCAGAGCATTATCGCCTTTACACCACATCAAAGCCGCCAACCTCACCCCTGCCAATGTTAAGCAACTGGTAAAAGACTCGACTGTATCGTTAAAAACCATGCGTAACCGTTTAAGCGTATTAAATTCAGCAATGAACGAAGCTGTAGTTGACGGTGTATTACCGCTAAACCCATGCACCTCAGTAAAGCCACATCAGTATATGGATAAAGTCGAAAAGGTGTCTACTCGCGGCCAGCATGAGGACGTTGACCCATTTAAGCCAAAAGAGATCGAAGCAATTTTAAATGCTTGCAGAAACCAGCCTGAACGCCATTTACTCACTGTACTGTTTTACACGGGTATTAGGCCGTCAGAGGCAGCAGCACTGCAATGGATTGATGTTGACTTGATCAACGAAGAAATCAAAGTGTGTGAAGCTGTGATTTGGGATTCCACCAATAAAAAGGCCATTACCAAAGGCACTAAGACATCATCAGGTAATCGCGTTATTGAACTGCCCCCTTTGGCGCTTGAAGCACTCAAGTCACAAAAAGAAGTTACAGGACACGGCAAGTATGTGTTTATTGAACCACGCAGCAGAAAACAGTTAACCGGTGCAGCACAACTGCGCAAAAATATTTGGATTCCCGTACTTAAGAAAAGCGGCGTTCGTTACCGCCACCCTTACCAAGCAAGACACACTTTCGCCACCATGCTAATTAGTAAAGGACGCAATCTATGGTGGGTTGCCGACCAAATGGGGCACGATGGACCCGAAATGCTCTTTAGGCATTATGGTAATTACATTAAAGAGCATGATTTGAAATTGACACGAAAAAGCCGCTGATTAGCGGCTTTTTGGATTACTTCGATAATTTTTTCGAACACTCACCCAAGAATACTAAATTCGCAGCTGTTAAATGAAGGGTGTAGCTTACCAACTCAATTGATACTGTTGATATTTCATTGCCTTTACCATGGCTACCTTCTTTATTCCTGATAGTTGGAACTCCACTTTCTAGTAACCCTTGAAAATGATTAAACTGAGCTTGCATATAACTAGGAATTAGGTTGTTAGATAAACAAATATTAATAAGCTTTTTGGAAGTATCTGTAGGTTTAAAGTCCCATTCATGCAATGAACAAATGGCTTTCATCAAACTTTCAAATGATTTATTGCAATCAACTAGAGCCTCACTGTATCTTTGATGTCTATAGTGATTATGTGCTGACAGAAACTCCAATCTTGCTCCATCAAATTCTTGCAGGATTATCAAAGCTGGCTGTACGACCTCACTATGAATAAATTCGGAATCAACTCTTATGATCTCTCCACCCGCAAATTGATAACCAACCCCTGCAACTTTAAATCTTTCGTTTAGTTCGTCGATAGCATCATCAGCGCTTTGGCTTGTTCCCTCATGGTTCATTAGGCTTCTTTCATTCTTCCTCACTACGTTATCAACCACATGAAAAAACAGGTCTACAATATCCAAGCATTCTTCTACTTCTAAGTCTTCTCTCAGAAAGTATTCGAAAACGATATTTTTATATGAATTGCCATATCCTAATGACCTAACCCCTAGTTCTTTACACAGAATCTTATGTATCTGTTGGTAAATTTCAGCGGAAAGGTTATTCGCAAAGTCAACTGCATTGCCTGATCCAATAGTATCCTCTAAAATATGAACAATCTGATTCTTTAATTTACTGGATAACTCATCGTACTGATAGACGTCTGGAACTTCCCCATTTAGCCTCTTTTGTTTTGCTGAATAAAGCTCAAACATTGACATAATATTTCCTTAAGCTACAAAGCTCGATTGGCTTCACTATAGTTATTTATTACCTTTGTTACTGCCCCCAATATTAGGAGGAAAAATAAATAAAAACAAAAACAAAAGGTTACAAAAGATAAACCATTCATTCAAATCCCCCCAGCTCCACCAAATTTTAGCGTTTTAAAACAGCCAGTTAGAGCAACAAGCTCTGACTGGCTTTTTTGTTTTCGGGGCAAACATCCACATTTCATCCTAAAAAGTGTCCACATCGTGACCACATTTATATAAAGCCCAAAATCCGCATATTTATACCAATTGAATTAATTCTCTAATCAATTTTAAGGGTGAAATAGCATATTAGCTTCGTTAAAAATTTCTCATTTAGAACAACTAAATAGCAAAATTTTTGCCTTGCTACTAAAGCTATTTCCCCGCTTCAAGATAGATCATTTACTTAATACA
>NZ_PNDS01000138.1 GCF_005886535.1 Pseudoalteromonas sp. S2755 | reverse complement strand
CAAATGCTTCAACTTCTTCAAGTTCTTCAGCTTCTTCAAGTTCTTCAGCTTCTTCAAGTTCTTCAGCTTCTTCAGCTTCTTCAGCTTCTTCAGCTTCTTCAATGTCTTCAACTTCTGTTGGCGCGGCAGAGCTTTCCTGTAATTTAGCTGCTTCTGACTTTAAACGTTTATTTTCATCTAGCGCCAAATCTAAATCTCTCTCAAGTTCTCTGTTTTTGTATTTCAGAGCATTACTTTCTTCAAGAGCTTTGTCTAACTCATCACTTGGTACGTAATCTCGCCAGCCAACTCGTTTAAAGAACCAAGCTAATACTAAATCCCAAAAACGTTTACATAGTTCTGCAAAGTTATTAAGTGAGTGACCAAAAACAACCACAAGAAATGTCATGATCAGAGGCCACCAAAAATAAAGTTCAAGACCTGTGTATTGAAATCGTTCTAGTTTTAAACTGAATTTAAGCGGTTCAAACATAAACCAACCGAATGCCTTCCAGTTCCAAACAACGAACAACCAAGAAAAGGTAAAAAGAAATGGATTTGATACTCGCTCTTTGAGCGAATCCACGAACCCTTGTGTATCAAAAGCAGACATTTGATTCCTTCATAAATGTAAATTTCTGTTAATTTAACCTAATAGGTTACCCCTGCCAACTCCCCATTGACGCTAACCGAAACGCTTCTCTACGTTAAAAAGCACATTCACCACAACGAGAGAACACTTAACCATGAATCAAATATATCTAGCAGTAAGTACGGGCTCTGCGGTTGTGGCGTTTGTACTCGTAAAACTTCTATCAGGAAAGCAACAACCAAAGGGACATGAACCAAATGAATAAAGCGATGAAAGGACACTTGATTACTGCTGGTATTGCGGCGGTTATCGCAGCGGCAGTGGTATGGGCATCAAACAACGTTGATGCAGTTGAAGACGTAATTGGGTAATTCATCATGAGTGTAATTAAGCATTTTAGACCGTCGGTATTGCAGTTGCCATCGCCAACGGGCAGCAACTACAGTGAAGAGTGGACAATCAAGCTTCAGGCGGGTTTAACCTATCATTCGATTGAGTTAGAAACCAACCTAAAGCACGTTGAGACCATTAAAAAAATCACGCTGGATATTGGCGGTACACCTATCGTGCAAGTGACTAACAAAATGTTGGATTTACTAGACACGATGTATGAAAAGTTCAAACAAACAGGACGTTTTGTATTGGACTTTAGCCAACACGAGTACCGTACACATGGCGGTATCTTTATGACTGAGCTGGTTACGTTGCTAACTGATGACGTCACCCTAAAAATTGAAGTTGGCACTAAAGGCGCTAGTGACCCAACGTCACCCGTGATTATGGGTAAGGCGTTCGTGACGGACACTAACCAGTTAGGCCGTATCTTTAAACCAACACGATACGAGTTAACGCAACATGCGGCGGCGGCGGGTGAGCACTCTTGGACAATGCCAAACACGGGTCCTAATCGTTGGGTGCAAAAAATGGTGTTTGACGAGTCAGAAGTCAAAATCACCAAAGTGCGCGTTAAGCGTGGTGGCCGAACAGTTGAAACGCTAACCCGTGAAGACATCGACTATCAATTGCAGCGCTACAAAGGCGTGAAGCCTCAAGCAGGTTATCTGCTGTTGGATTTCACACTATTTCGCTTTGGCTCTGCCAACGCAATGCCAACACTCGGCCTTAACTTTGAATTTGAAGTGGACAGCAACGGCGCGATTAAAACCTATGTTCAAGGTTTTGACCAAGTAAAGCCGTTTCCCGTTCCTAAGGGGGCGTAATGTCTAATTTTTTGCCTGAGTTCCTATCAGACGGATTTGAGAGCGTATCAGGCTGGTATAACGAGTATGTTGATCCACACCTAGGCAAAATTGACGAGTTACTTGGGATTGGTCGCACAGCATACGAGCAAGAAGCCGCGAAAGACCCTGAGGTGTTGAAGCGAGCTGAGCCAGTCAAAGGTCGAAATAAGGATGGTTCGACAGTGGTCGCGCAACCAAGCGTACAAATGCCGTTTAGCCAAAACACCATGATCTTTGGTGGTATTGGTGCGGCAATTATATTGGTCTTACTACTAAGGAAATAGTTATGCCTGTATTTGTTTGGCCGCTTGTAACAGGGATTGGTGGTTTAATCGTGGGTAGCTCAATGGGCAGTTTGATGCGCTCCGTGGTTAAAATCGCCACCGTTGCAGGGCTGGCCTATGGTGCATTTTTGTTATGGGGGCAAGGCTAATGCTTCCCCTGCCACAAAACTTTACCAATACGGGGCAAATGCCGATTAATGGCGGTCATGCTACGTCGGGGAACGGTGACTCTGTTTATAACAATCACACCCGATTTGGTGGCATGACCTACAACAAAGGCGTCCCACAGTGGGCAATTTTTGCGGCCGTTGGTGTGGCGCTTGTACTGGTATTTGGCCGTGCAAAGCGTTGAGCTAACTGATTCGGTTTTACGTGTTCTGCGCCCCGCGCTTTTTAATGCGATAGGGACAATTAAACGCGAGATACGACAAGGAATATCACAACTTCACCAAATAGGGCAATTGTACGTGGTGACGCGCAAGGAAGCGCAAGAGTTGGTGATAGTCGCAGTCGCGGGGCGCAACCTTTTACATGCAGTACCATCGCTTATTCGCTATGCGCAACAGCAGCAATGCGGCTCAATACGGTGGCATACACGTAACCCTGAATACATTCGGCACGGATTTGCCAATTTACCAGCACAGCTGGTTGAAAAACGAAGAGGGATTTTTCATGACGAATACGTTTATAGGTTGGTGTTAAATGGGCGGTAAATCCAAAAGTAGTCAAAGCACTTCAACCAATCAAACCTCTACCAGTGTCGTCAACGATGGTCAGTTTGCAGGGGCGAGCAATGTTGATGCAAGTCGTACGGATATACGTAATGACTACGACATAGACAACTCAGTTCGCAATGACTTTGATATTGATAACTCAGTGCGTCAAGACATAGATAATTCAGTCGAGCAGCGCTGGAGCGATTCATTTAACACTGACAATTCAGTCACAAATGAAATTCAGCAAGATATTGATAACTCAGTCACCAACGAATACGACCAATCACAGGAATATAGCGACTCATTCAACACTGACAACTCTGTTCACAATAACGGTGAATTTGCGGGTAACAGTGGCGTTGTCAATATTCTTGATGGTGGCGCGATAGATAGGGCGTTTGATACCGCAGACATTGCTATTCAGCAAATGGCAGGACTAAACGCAGACCTAGCGGATGTGTACAGCAAAGCGCTGAGCGGGACAACCGAACTCAGCATTGAGCATTTAGCACAAGTGACAGGCCAAAGCATTGGCGCAGTGACCGACCTAAGTGCTGATTTAGCAGACACATTATCTCAAGGCTATAACAATGGTCTTGCGACAGTGAGTGAGCTATCTAGCGATGTGATAACAGCCAATCAAGAGCTGGTAGCGGCAATGTCGGGTGATTTAACGGCGGTGCATCAGTCCAATATTGAGCATTTGACGGGGACGCAATCAAGCGTGACCGAGTTCCTAACCAAGTCGCAAAACGAGAATGTGAAAGCAAACTCGTTGGCTCTGGATAGAGTGGCTGCGCTTGCAAAAAGCACATCGTTGCAGGGGCAGGATTTAGTCGCGCAATCGGCTAGCAGCATGATTAAGTATATCTCAGTCGCGCTGGGCTTAACGGTTGCCGTTGTTGCAGTGGCACTGATAGCAGGGAAGAAGTAACGATGGCAAAAATAACCATAGCAGCTAACTCGGCTCGTTCGGTAAGTACCGCGGCGCGTTGGTTATCCATTATCAATGCGTCAGACACCTTTGCAATTGAGTGTAATGCATTTACGGACGTAGTGGGCGCGGTTGGCCGTCAATACGACCTAGATAAAATCTCTACGGTCACATTCATCAATGAAAGTGATGAGTTGCTGCACATAGAATATGAAGTGGCAAATCTTCGGATCACTTCAACGGCATCTAACAACGTCAAAATCACGAATGCACTGACCATTGCCCGAGTGCTGGACACATTAAACGTGCGTGCGGTCAATGTGTCGGCCACTCGGTTTAATTCATTGGATGACATCATTGTTGAACCCCATAGCCGCAAGCGGTTGGTCGTAGACAATGAGTTACGCCATGAGCTGATAATCAAAAATATCAGCGTACACAATGAAACCGTTCGTGTTGGCGGTAGTGATTGCGGGGCAACCAATGGCTTGCCAGTTGTTAAAGGCGGCACGCTTGCACTCACTAATGGCGCTGAGGTTTACGCCTATAACACTGGTGATAGTCAGGCCAAACTTAGCATAGTTGAGGTGTTGCAATGAGCTACTTAGTTGAGCCAATGAATACCGATGTGCTTGCACAAATACTTATGCAGATTGACCCCGCGCAAACTGATGCGGTGACACTTATGCACGGTATTGCCAATTCACAAACGGCACTCGCAACGGCGGTAACTGGACTACTCACCCGCGAGCTGCAAACGTGGCGTGATAACAATGTACTGACCAATATTGTGAGCCAAAATGCAGCACAAAACCTAACACTAGGCGCTGACTTGAATACAGCAACGGAAACACTAGTCGAACTCTCAACCGTTCGATTAGAACAGATTAACGAACAAATTAAGGATGATGTATGAGTGATTTGCAAAACATGGCTGATTTAGTCAGCACCGGCAATCAACTACTAGACGACATTCGTGGCGGTGCAATCTCGCGCATGGCGCACGAACACCAAACACAACAAGCTGAGTTCAAGAGTGAGCATGATGCAAAAAGCGCTCAGTTCCAAGCCGAACACAATGCAATAGTGCAACAACAAACAGCTGCGGGTAATGCAAAAATTGCCGAGATTGATAGCTATATTGCGAATGGACGTGATAGGCAATCTCACGTGCGCTTATCAAAAAATCAAGTATTAAGCGGCGTCGAAGTGCCAAACTTTTGGTCTTTAGGCGTCACAAAGCGGACAACCCTTTTAGAGCGCGTCGCGTCAGGTGTACTACCAGAGAACAGAACACCGTTAGCACGAGAGTTTTTGTCGGCGATAAACTGCGATAGACAGCATTTTGGAACTGCTTTCAATATATGGGAAATTGAGATTTACCCGCATCATGTGGGTGGAGCAAATCAGGGGTATGGCATTTGGCAACATATTAAAATGAGTGGAGCAGTTACAGTCGCTGCGATAGTTAAGCATATTTCTGGAACAGTGCCGACAGGGTTTTATTGTGAGGGGTTAGCTGCTAATGAACCTGCAAAGTTGTGTGGTACTGCATTTGGTGTTTCAACAAATAGAAATCACTACTTGCACATACACCCGATTGTAGATGGCATTGGCAAAGATATTTCAGAAACAACGGTAATTCAAATTGCATTACCTGCTGCGGTAACTGGTTTTGTAGATTTGTCTAAAGGTGCATGGGGACAGTTCCCGTACATCGGTGACAGTGCATTTGATTAAGCAAGGAAAGTTATGGATATTCAAATTAATAAAAGCGGTAGTTGGATTACAGTAGAGAGCAATGTTGATGTTTCAACACCAAATATTGCACTCACACAATTTGTCAGTGAAATGTACGGCACGACAGATTTCCGAGTGCAGCTTACTGAATCAGAAATACTCAAAGCCCGAGCAGTTAGCTACCGTAATGAGTCAGACAACGCATTACTTGAGCTGCTATGCGACGAGGTGTTGCCTCAGTTGTCTTCACAGCTAACAGCCGAAACGGCAGATAAACTAAACACATGTTTAGCCGCTCGACTTGAAATCAAACAGCGTTACCCAAAACCCGCTTAGGCATAGACCATGCCTAAGCATCTAATCGCAATAGGATTTGCAGTAGTAGCAATAGGGATATTCTTAATGGAACAACCAAACTTAAACGTTCGGAACAATAACCCGCTCAATATCCGTGAAAATGGCACGGATTGGGAGGGGAAAGTAGGGCATAGCGGTGGGTTTGTGAAATTCACCTCTCCTGAGTATGGGTTTCGGGCTGCTTACCGCACGCTGATGACATACCGAAATCACCACGGTTTAGACACCATTGAGGGCATTGTCAGCAGATGGGCGCCAGATAACGAAAACCACACAGAGGGTTATATCAACTACATTCGTGAAAAAATGAACCTTCAACCAACAATCACGAACTTCTGGAGCGATACCGTACCACTCGAGCGCTATGCAGAACTCATGTTACACATGGCCAACATGGAAGGTGCAAAAGGCGCGTTTACAATTGAACAGGCTCGACGCGGAATTGTATTGGCATGAATGGAAAATGGCTGATCACAACTGTCTGTGGTGCGGTGTTAGGTGCGTTTGTTGTCTATCAGATAAAGAAGCGCACAAAGGGAATTTTAGACGACAATTAATAAGGAAATGTCATGACAGAGAAAGTGAAAAAAGCTGCAACATCGAAAACGTGCACAGCTATTGTTAGTGCAGTGGGTGGTGCTCTGGCAGTAACTAACCCAGAGATTGCCGCAGTGCTAAAAGCAGTGTTACCACTGTTCTTCTAAACTGAAGTACTTGACTGGAAGCCGCTATATGCGGTTTTTTTTGTGCATTATTCTCGGGGGCACACTGGGGACATTCCACGCCCAGATCTACCCCATATTGAACCAATTACCAAACCATAGATAAACAAAAACCCCATCAAAAACAGTGTTTTGATGGGGTTTCAGTGTCGCTATTTGGTGGAGCTGGGGGGATTTGAACCCCCGTCCGGAAAGCGTCGACCTTCGGTCCTACATGTTTAGTATCGTCTTTTGGTTAACCTTTAAATCTCGGACGAACACGATAAGTAAAGGCGAGGCCGCTTAGTTTTAGCCCTTCAACCCCGGCCAGGGTTTCCGTAGCGATCTTGTGTAGGGTGACACTCCAGAACCAGATCCACAAGAATATCATGGAGGAGTGCTAGCGGGCTATTATGCCGCTAGAGCGTAGTTATCGTCGTTTGCGATTACTTTAAATACGGCTTTTTTACGAGGCCAGCCGCACCTCGACATGCACCTTAGGCTTCTTGAATCCCGTCGAATCCTAATCAGCCCCTGAATAAATTCAGTACTGTTAGTGTCTATACATCTAACAACTAACTATGTCTCGCATTATACATAGGATTAATGTCATTACAATGGCTTATCATGCCATTTGCTGATGATTTCACGAAGCAGAGGCGTGTTTGATTAATTACTCGCCGATTGCTGAACAAGACCGTAAGCATTGATTATATGTATAACGGGTTGGCTTGATTTGTGCGGCTAGGCACTTGCGAAGAATCGTCCTTTGTCACCATATTGATAGTTCTCTAAAGTATTGAGCAGCTTTTCAGAGAATTGAATTTCTGTTTCTGAGCGGCCACTCCGACGAGCCTCTCTTAACCTGGTCTTTTGCATGGCGATAACGTCGATTTTTTCATTCTCGGCTCGTGAAATATCGGCAGGAGAGGGGATTCCACTCCCCTGGTTTAGGCCTTGCTTAACAGCAAAATAATGTAAAGAAAGCGAAGCATGTTGCCCTAAATCCAATATTCCTTCGTCATATAGTGCTTTAGATGCCACAGCCAGCTCTTTCATGGTCATATGGGTAAAGTCGAATTGTACCTCGTTGATGTGGCTAGTTGTTGCCTCTGATGCTGGCAAAACGCTTCCCTTCGCTTCATTTTCGATTGATTGCGCGCGTCGTGCCTGAACCTGATTATATAGCATTGCTTGGTGTTGAACTTTCATTTAGCAAATCCTTCTGAAATACGTATAACAACTTCAGCAAGCTTTATGCCCAAAAGTGGCTCAATAAGTTTAAACCTTCTAGTCAAGGAGTGCATTTTCACTTGTCCCGATATGAACCATGAAGGTTGAAACGCTATTTCGTTGTTTAAGGAGTTGGAGGCATTGATATCTGACGAACTCAGCTCTAAAGTCATGTTGTAGGATTGTGCTAAAAGGAAAGTGATTTATTGTACGGCGACAGAAAGCGGAGCACTCGCTACCGCTTTTATGTGTTTGTAGGGTTGATAAACGCAGCGCCAAAAACGCTGGGTATGTTGCCTTTTGTGTTTACGCTCCGCGCAACCAGTTGCGTAGCCTATCTTTAAGTTGGCTAAGGTCGTCTTCGCAGATCAGGCCAATTTCTAGCGCTTTGGCGCGCAGTCTTTCCGAGGTTCTAATACCTTGATAGCTCACTAGTAAGCCTCTTGCTTGTACGCCGCCAAATAATTCGCTGAGTGAGTCGAGTTTATAAATCACTTGGTTGCCTTCCCCTTTACTAAACTTTTTGGTTTTGCATTCAATGAGGTGAAGCTTATTGTTGGCGAGCGCTACAATGTCTAGCTCGTTATTGACATAGCCTTGTCCCACGCGACGTTTAATCGCAACGCCTTGGGCGACATCTTGTAAAATGGTGAGTTCTTTTTTTAGGCTGAGGAGGGTGGCGTAAACATATTCTTCTAGCCAGCCACCGTTGGCAAAAAAGCGAGCGCCTTCATTAGCAAACTTTAATTTGTCGTCTTGCCTTGTGGCGACGTTAGCATCTTCTAAATCGTCAATGAGTGTTTGCAAACTTGGGCTATTCATTTGGCTGCGACTCAAAGGCTCACTGATAAGTCCATTATCTTCGCTGCTGGCAGCGAGGTAGTTGAGCTGGGCGAGGGCATGGCTATAATCCGTTTGACTGGTTGCCCATTTTGCGCCGAGCTGGCGATAGCGAATATCAACGATACCCTCATTTGCAATTTCGGTGATATCGCCGTCGATGAGGTTAAAAAAGTCACGTATCTTTAATTTATCGGCAAGGATGGTGTTGGCGCGCTCTGTTGGTACAAGCCAGTGAAGTTCGTCGCGCTCGGGCTCAATGATAAAACACTCTATTGGATAGGCGCGGATCACCTCATACATCGAGAGCAAGTGTTGGCGGTCACCGCAACTGGCATTAAACACAAATTGGGTATCTGGTTGTTCGCTAATGAGAGTGTCAATAAGTTGGTGGAAGCTGTCGATTAAGGTGTCGCTATCTCGGCTGGTAGGAATAAGGGCATGATGTACTTTCACCCCTCTTGGCCCCAGCACTCTTTTAATATCTTCAAGATTTTGTTGTTGTTGAGATTCTATTAAATAGAGTATTTCATCTGAGTCGATATTGTGGTCGAGTACCGGCGTAAGTGAATTGATAAAGTTGGTGTCGATAAAACTAAGGTGTACGTGCTTTGTCATGGCTGTCCCTAAAATTTATGTCCGTCGTAAAAGATGAAACTACCCTATAAAACGGCAAGTGTAAAACGGAGTAATACTTAGTTATGAATTTGACGCTACTAAGCGCGAAACCCTAAAGTTTGTCTAAAGCTTTGCATTGTAAAGCCGATAAATCTAAGGAAAATAATAAGTTGTACTTTTGATGCACAGAACGATTTACATTCATTTATATTTTGTAGCAGTTCAGGTGATGTTAAGCTTAACAATTTGGCGAAGTTATGCTCAAATGAGTTCGCTGCATTAAAAATAACAACATAACAATAAGATCGTGCATACTTTTCAGGGTTGATGAATGTCATTATTTCGTTTTGATGAGGATGAGGGCTATGTCTACTTACTCTCTCATCCAGTGGAATCCGGGTTTCCGGCGAGCTCGTCTCAACTAATTGAGATGATAGAGGAATCGCCATATGCGGATTTTGAAATCATTCATGCCAATATCGGCCAACTGTTTACAGCAAGTGAGGCGCCTGAGCAGGACTCGCTGATTGTGGCTCGTGCTATCGATGCGTCTATTTCTGTGCGTATTGAAGAAGGCAATATGCTTGCTGAAGCGAGAGTAACCACTGCCCGTGGCGGTAAGTTGGTTTGTATGAATAAGGCCAAACAAGCATTAAAACAAGCGGGTATTAAAAAAGGTGTCAGTGGCAAAGCCCTCGATAATCTGCTCGGTCAGCAGTTAGAACTCCCTCCTGGACACACTTACAATGGTATTGTTGCGCATGGTCAACGAGCCAAAGATGGCAATGACGCACGGTTTGTACGCCTGTGTATGACAGCGCAGGACAGAGTGCTCAGCCCGCAAGAGTCGAGCGGTGGTAAAGTCGATATGCGTAATTTAGGCGCTATCATCACCGTAAAGCCGGGCAGCCCATTAATGAAAAAAGTCCCACCAACTGAAGGCGAGCCGGGCTATACCGTGTTTGGTGACGTGATTGACCCTAAACCAGGCAAAGACGCGCCACTTGAAGTGTCAGAAGGCACCAAGCTTGACCCCAATGACAAAAACTTACTTATTGCCGATTCAAAAGGTGTGCCTGTAGCCGTTCCTCGTGGTATGCGCGTTGATGATGTACTGTGCTACGAAAACATTGATGTGACGACTGGGCATGTTGAGTTTGATGGTAGTGTGATTGTAAGTGGTGATATCAAAGATGGGATGCGCGTTAAGGCTTCAGGAGATATTACCGTTATTGGTTTTGTGGAGTCGGCTATTCTTGAAAGCGGTAGCGCGGTTACGGTTATGCTTGGTACGATAGGCCGTAAGCGCACTGAAGGTGAACCTTTTTCATGTTCAATTAAAGCAAAGCGCAGTGTTTCGTTAGGTTATGCGCAGTACTGCCGAATTGAAAGCGAACAAGATATCCTCATTGAACGTCAAGCTTTGCATTGTGACTTGGCTTCCAAGCGTTTAATCAAAGTAGGTAAAGGTGAAACCCCCAGAGGCAAACTGATTGGCGGAAATGTATTGGATGCCATGCGTATAGAAACGGGTGAACTTGGGGCGCCTTCAGGCACAAGAACGCGTATTTCATTAGCCCAAGACTGGGATAGTTTGCATGATAAGTACCGCGAATTAGTGGAGCTGGAAAAGGTGCTGGCGTCCAAAGTCATTGATATTAAACAAGCCATGAATAAAGCACAGGCGTCGCCGCAATCTCAAAAACGAGATGCGTATCTTGCCAAGTTGCAGCACAGCGAAGCGCAGATAAATAAGCATTATGGCCGTAATCAGCGTAACATCGGTTTAATACAGCAAAAAATACATCGATTAGCACGCTTGAGTCGAGTCACTGTTAATGAGCTGATGCATCCCGGAACTGAAGTAAAAATAGCGAAAGACACTAAACTGTTTTCACGAATTTACCCGCCTAATTTCGTTAAATTGCATGAAGGTAAGATCATGCAACAGTTTACGACGGCCAAAACCGCAGAAATAGCTTAAAAACGAGCACTTATAAAAATGCCAGCTGGATTTGCTGGCATTTTTATTATTCGGTGTCGGTTGTTGAATCAGGTTCTGACTCGGCTTCAGGCTCTGGTAACGGCCAGCCACCTAATGCTTGCCACTTATTGACTATGTAGCAAAAGAGCTCTGCGGTGCGCTCTGTGTCGTAAAGTGCGCTGTGTGCTTGACTGTTATCGAACTCGATACCCGCTGCACGACATGCCTTTGCAAGCACCGTTTGGCCTAGAGCAAGCCCTGCAAGTGAAGTGGTATCAAAGCTGACAAATGGGTGAAAAGGCGTACGCTTTATCTTGTTACGCTCAATAGCTGCATTTAAAAAACCGTGATCAAAAGCGGCATTATGGGCAACGACAACGGAGCGCTGACAGCCTGCGGCTTTTTGGGCTTTACGCACGGCTTTGCAAATTTCTTTCAGCACTTCATCTTCTGCAACTGCGCCTCTAAGTGGTGAAAATGGATCAATGCCATTAAATTCAATCGCAGCTTGCTCAATATTTGCGCCTTCAAAAGGCGCAACATGAAAGTGTACTGTCTGATCTAAGCTTAACACCCCGTCATCGTCCATTTTTAACATACTGACGGCAATTTCTAGTAGGGCGTCAGTATCTTTATTAAAGCCAGCGGTTTCCACGTCGATAACTACAGGAAAGAAGCCGCGAAAGCGTTTTGAAAATAGCGTTTGCTCGGTATCAGACATAATCTTCTTGGTTTGTGAAATTTAGCGGCCTATTATACTGATACCTCGACAAGAAGCGAGCAGCTTGAGAGCGCTTAGTATGGTACATTTATTGCTTAACTCTTAATAGCGCGAATTGGTAGAGACAAGCTCTAGTTTTTGGCGTGTTGAGCGCGTGTAGATTAATGGTTGATGTTGTGAGGTGTGGGGTGAGCAAGTTATATAAATCAGTAGGTTGGGTTGGTATATCGTTATGCGCTATGACCTTTAATAGCGAGGCTGCAATGCGGCAATACGCTGCCGAAGCTGATTCATCACATTGGAATGTTGACCAAAACAATCGTTTGAGTTGTGCGCTTAATCATGAAGTCCCGTATTACGGTGAAGCTATATTTTCAAGTAATGCCAGTAAAAATAAAGACTTAACCTTTAACCTCGATATGATGGTACGCCCAGAAAGTTACGATTTTGCAGGACTTGAATCGGTGCCACCGCTTTGGCGAGCCGGCAAACCGGCAAGAAGTATCGGTCAAATGAAATTACTGAAAAAATTTGACGGTGAACTTGAAAATGACATCGCGTGGCAGTTGCTGACTGAGCTTGAAAAGGGCTACTTTCCCACTTTTTATTATAAAGATTGGCACAACGACATAGATAAAATCTCAGTTTCTTTGTCATCAGTGAACTTTAAACAGGCGTATTGGGCGTTCTTACAATGTCGCGATAACTTGTTGCCATACAGCTTTGAAGACATCGCTTTTACGGTGATGAATTACAAGAAAAATTCCAGCGAACTGACAAAGTCGTCACGCAAACGCTTAGATATGATCGGCGAATACCTTAAAAATGACCCGAAAATTGAGCAAATTTATATTTCGGCCTATAGCGATAGTTACGGTGGCCGTGATACCAACCTGAGATTGTCAAAGAAACGTGCGGAGGCGATTAAATCCTATATGGCGAGCTTAGGGGTTGAAGAGAATAAGATTATGACTGACGGCTTTGGCGAAAAACGGCATATTGATACCAACGACAACGCCATTGGTCGCGGTAAGAACCGTCGAGTCGTGATCCAAATTTCGAGACCTTGATGTTGGGGTTTTTGTTGTTGGTTGTGGGTTGTTGGGTTAAGTTGTCGGCTTAAAAGCCGACCTACAAGCCGAGACACGGTGCTGATATCGGTTTTATTCCAATACCGTACTACATGACGCTTTTAATGCATCGGCATGACTGAGCTGATTGTGATAGGTGATGGTAATGGGCTGTGCAGTGTTTATCTCATAAGCCAGTGCTAAATCTAATTCTACGCTTTTACTTTGCCCGGCATTTAGGGTCATAAACTCATTAGCTGAGGGCGCGAGTCGTTTCGCCATTGGTCCTTGATAATTAAGCGACTTACCATTTTGTGTCACCTCTAAAAATTGGCTCCACCAGCCTTCAAAAGGGGTATGCCAAATTAGAAACTTTTCATCATTATGGCCTGCGTTGGTAAAAGTGAAATTAATGGGGTAGGTCATACCTGAGTCGGAGCCCTTGCTTACACTGCATTGAATGTTACTCTGTGCATTCATCGTTGCCTCTGATTTTGTAGTTGGGGCGGTGTCGTTGCAAGCTTGGAGCAGCATCGCAGCGGTGATCATCATTAGGGGTTTCAACATACTGTTTTTGAGCCTGTTGCCACGCTCATTCCTTTTTTATTTTCAACGTAAATACTTTGCACTATGCTGAGTATTACAGTCGAATAACGAATCGCATACTCTCATGACTAAAAATAATAACAAAGAGTTCAATTCTTTTGCATCGTTTTACCCTTATTACCTTGCGGAGCACAAAAACAAAACTTGTCGTCGTTTGCACTTTATCGGCTCAACCTTAGTGCTTTTGATTTTGCTCATTGCGCTGGTTTTTGCACATTGGTCTTTATTATGGTTGTTGCCAATCGCAGGTTATGGTTTTGCTTGGGTAGGGCATTTCTTTTTTGAGAAAAATAAGCCTGCGACATTTCAATATCCGCTGTATAGCTTGATGGGTGACTGGGTCATGTACAAGGACATTATCCGTGGTAAAGTACCTTGGTAAAGGAGACTCAGTAGATAATAAAAATGAATGTAAAACAAAGTGTTATTGCTATTAGCTGTGCCGTTTTACTGGCTGGTTGCCAAAGTGTGGCAGCCACTGGCACACGCACGCTAGCAACTTTTAGTGTAGATAATACCCAGTGTTACGACCGCAAGGCGCAATCTAGTTATTTTGCCGTTGATTCCCATCACCATTTTCAGCCATTTCGGGGAGATGCGGTGCCGTTTGATAAGCTCGTTACTTGGGCAGAGCGTGCGGGAGTGGTGTTTGTCAACGTTTATGGCATTGGTCAAACCTACGAGCGAAAGCCTGATTGCTTTGGTGAGCGTGGCTGCTACAGTCAGTTGATTTCACCCAGCATTCAAAATGACTTTAAAAATGCGAGCAATTATCTTAAATATGGCGCAGATAACGTGCATATAACCTTGTCTATGACCTTTGCTGACTTACACAAACCAGAGACTATTTTGCCAAAAATGGCACTACTCGAAGACGAGTTTGGTGACTTATTTCGTTGGATGGGAGAAGTGAATTTAGTCAAAGCGGCGCATTTTGGTAACGGCCATCAAGCGGTAGAAAAAGAGACTATCGCCAAGTGGCAGCCATTTATGGCTGTGCTAAAAGAAAAGCGTATTCCGCTTGCTCTGCACGCTGACTTAGGCGGTAACAACACGCCACTTAAATACTTACCTTTGCTTGAGGAAGTGCTAAAGCGCTACCCAGAAAACGATATTATTTGGATGCACATGGGAGTATCAAAAGAGCTAAGCCAAATTGATCCGGAGCTACACATAAACACCATGGAGCGGTTATTCTCCCAATATAAAAACCTAAAGGCCGATCTGTCATGGCGAATTTTGTACGACTATTATTTTAGCGACCCGAAAATTCAGGGGCAGTATGTTGAATTTATTAATGCCCATGCTGAGCGCTTCTTGCCGGGCAGTGATTTCGTCGCCAGTAAAAATAAACGCTTTTTCGATTATTTAGAGGAAGTTGATATCAATAGCCGAATTCTTGCCTCTCTTGACGACAATGCTTTTCGCCGGATCGCCTTAGGTCAAAACTATTTTTCGCTGTTAGATTTACCTTATCGCGCGCCAGAGATTTGTATTACAGCGTCTCCTTGAGCATGGATAGCACATCGTTTACGTCTAGCTTCATCACTTTATCGGTATTCGCGAGCAATTGATCCGCGAGGTCTTTTTTATGGTGATGGAGCTCGACAATTTGTTCTTCAATCGTGCCTTTGGCAATTAAGCGATAAATAGTAACGGGGCGTGTTTGTCCCATTCTATGTGCGCGGTCTGACGCTTGCTCTTCAACCGCAGGATTCCACCAAGGATCCATGTGAATAACATAATCTGCAGCGGTAAGGTTCAAACCAGAGCCTCCGGCTTTGAGGCTTATTAAAAATACCTCGCCTTCACCTTTTTGAAAGGCATTCACGGCCTGCTGACGTGCTTTGCTTGGGGTGCTGCCATCTAAATACTGAAAACGGATCCCGCGTTTTTCCAAGCGAGCTTTGATAAGTTGCAAATGGCCTACAAACTGACTGAATATAAGTGCCTTGTGATTGTTCTCTTGCAGCTCGGTCAGAAGCTCATCCAATGCCGCTAATTTCGAGCTGGTTATCTGACTTTCTGCCATTAACAGTTTTGGATGACAACAGGCTTGGCGCAAGCGGGTTAGCGCTGCCAGCATTTTAAAGCGCTGTTCGTTGGCACTGTCTTGCTGTGTTGACTGTGAAATTTCGTCAATGGCGTTTTGGCGTAGCGCTTCGTAAAAGGTTTGTTCTTCTTGGCTCAATTGAATTGGTACATTGATCTCAGTGCGTGGTGGCAATTCAGTTAATACCTGATGCTTCATACGGCGCAGAATAAAAGGCTGGATCAGGTGTTTGAGGCCTTTACGGGCGCGGTGTGCTGCGAGCTTATCTTCATTGGCGTTTTCAATGGGAGCGGAAAACTTTTCGCTAAAGCGTTTGAGGTTACCGAGCAACCCTGGGTTTACAAAACGAAAGAGTGACCAAAGCTCTGTGAGGTTATTTTCTATTGGGGTCCCTGTGGTGATCAGCTTAAACTTGCCTTTGAGCGCGCATGCGGCTTGAGTACGTTTTGCTAAAGGATTTTTTAGCGCTTGGGCTTCATCGGCGACAATGGTTTCAAAAGCGATAGGCTTTAAGATATCAACTTCGCGCTGTAGTAGACCATAACTTAATATCACACAATCCAGTGGTTGCAAGTTGCTCAGCATCTCAGCTCTAGCATCAGAATGTGGATAGTCAGAGAAGAGTTTCACCGACAAGGTTGGAGCGAATTTTTGGATTTCTTGTTGCCAGTTGAAGCAGACCGAAGTTGGCGCGATGACAAGCGTTGGGCCGACATTGGCACGGGCCAATATTATCGCCAGCGCTTGGATGGTTTTACCCAACCCCATATCATCGGCAAGGCACGCACCTGCACCCCAATGGGCAAGTCGCATTGCCCAGTCAAATCCCGCCTGCTGATAGTCGCGCAGCTCGGCTTGTAATGTTGAAGGAAGCGTTGGAGTCAATGCGACGGCTTGCTGCATTTTTTCGTTTTGCTCTTCCCAGGCCGGCAAGGTTTTCATCCGCATTCCAGTGGTGGCTTCAGCAATTAAAGGCGCAGCTAGCGGGTGAAACTTTCCGCCTTCGGTCGCGTTATTGAGCTGGTCAAGTTGCGCTTTTAACTCACTTGAAAGGGCGAGTATTTGCTCACCGTCCAGCGCAATAAAGCGGCCATTGCTAGTGGCAACCATTTTCAGAAGCTGTTTAAGTTCGATAACTTGGTCATTACTTACTTGTAGCTCGCCGGTCATGTCGAACCATTCATTTTTCTTGCTCATGGCAAGTTGCAAATGTTGGCTTTCGAGCTTGCTACTGAGCTTAACCTTTTTGCCTTTAGGCCATCTGAGTTTTAGCGCCATAGGGCAAGGCTCTTGATTAATCACCAGCTCAAGTTCTTGCAGCACCTCTAGCGCTTCATCCATTTCGGCTAAACTTAAGCGATTATCCGTCATCTCCAAAAATAGCGGACAGTGCGTATCTAACTCATCCAATCTTTGCTGCTCAAGTAGCAAGTTTCGGGTGGTGGATAAGCGTTTACCATCAATTTCTGCGCTGACAGTGGCAATACCGTGCCCGGGATGAAAAATCGGCCCCTTTTCGCCAAAGGGCATAGCCACACAGTGAAAATCGAGGCCTTGATGATAAGGTTGAATGTTAATAACAAGTGCCGATTGCGCCTCGATACTATCCAGCCCAGTATCTATATCTGCTAAATCAGACTGTACATTGAGATAAGGTGCGATGGCTTTAATACTCGACAGCACCTTTTGTTTTGCACTGGCAGGCACAGTTAATCCGGATTCACCAATAATCTCGGCGACCTGTATATGTGATTGGTTAAACACAACAAACTCGTAGTGATGTTCAGCTTGCTGAATAAATGAGTAGGTTTGCGGTTGACCAAAATAGCTAGGTAAATTAGGAATAGAGAGTAGCAGATCGTCGCCATGTTGACGGATGTGTAATTCGGGAGATTTCTCGGCAATGGTAATGGCGTGTTTTAAGTCGTCTTCATGGTATAGGTTTGTGGCGCCGATAGCGGCTTTTAACGCGGGAATTCCAGCAAGGGCATAGTCCGCACGACTATTGTAGCCATAACCTGACTGTGGTGCGATGGCATCGATCAGCTTTTTATCAGACTGACTGATATAACTAAATTTCTCGGGGTGCTGTTTCAGTTGTTTGCAGGAAATTGGCTTACCTTTACCCCAGCCTGTTTTACCTTGCTTTTGCTCGCGTGCTAAAAACTCAATATCAAAGCGACCTTGCCTAATTTGCCAAATCAGGCGAAATTGCTCGTCAACTTCTTGGCTGGTATTTGCGTTCGGGTTTAGCGCAATAAGCTTATCCAGTGCCAAATCCCATGCCGTCTTTTTGGCAACGAGATGGCTAATATTCAGCTCGGGATTAAACGCAAGTGGGTATTGCTCACCGTGCATTGCCAGCATCAACTGCTTTGCAAGCCCGGTAAAAAGAGGTAAAGAGAGGCACTCAAACGTTGCGATGCAGTCGTCGAGACAGGCAAGCGCTTTGGCATCTAAGCTTTGATTACACCAGAAGTGTGCAAAGCAGTCGAGTAAGCGACCTAAGTAATAGTCAAAAACATGAGATTTCTTCAAGCTTGAATAATTTAAGTGGGCGCTGCTGTAGGTACTGTTTTGCGACAAGCTCTCTGCGCAGTATAACAGCACGTTATTGGCAAAGAAGTTGTTATAAGGTGCTTTGCTGTCTTGGCTTTCAAACTCAAGCTGTTGCGAGAGGGTGTCAAATAATGCGGCATCATGGCTATTGGCTTGTTGCAATAATGCCAACTTATGAAACAAACCCAGTGTTCTACCTAGGTACTGTTTTTTACGTTTGGTGATTTTGTCTTTGGCTTTTAGTGCTTGTTCAAAACAAACGATAAGGTTGTCGTGTTGTTGTAAAAAAGCAATGCTTGCCATAATTTGTGCACTATAAGCGGTTTGGATATTGGCTACCAACGCCTGAGCCTTATCCAATTGCAGGGTATAGATTTGATATTCTGCTAATAAACAGGTCAGTAACGGGTTTTGTGTCTTTGCTTGAACCTGTGTGAGTATTTCAAGTGCATAACTGATGCTGTGACCACCTTGTAGTAAGGTATAGAGCAAAGTTGCAAAAGCTTGATATTGCAAGTCATCAGAAAGCGCCGAAAATCCTTCAACTGAAAAAGGATAAAAATACAGTGGTAATAGCACTTGATTGGTCTTATGACACACCGCCTGTGGGTCTTTCGCCAGTCCTAAATGATTGCGGGCTTTTGGTAGTTGATTGATAAATAAAAAGTCTCGAATTAGTCGCTGTTCATCGGCAAATTGGCGCTCCCATTCATAAGCATTCAGTACAGGGATAAACTCTTCTGCGGCGTTAAGGATTGCTAAAAACTGGCCGTCAGCCATGACCCGATGGCTTAAACTGGTCGCGAGTTTTAGGTTTATTTGCACTCCATCTTCGTTAAAAGTCACTAACCCGTCTGAGCGCCACTTCATAAGTTGGCTATGACTTACACCTTGTTCAAAGTCATTTTCGGGGATGATCTCTTTTGCCACGAGCGTTTGAACTAGGCGTTTGAGCTTGATTGCTGAAACTGGTTTATAGACGACCGCCAGCACACTCAACAGCGTTTGCTCGTGCACAGGTAAGTTATGCACTTGATTGATTAGCGCTGTGATTTCTTCGTTAATTGCTGGTGGAAAGTCAAAATTCATCGTTTGGTCGTAGTATTCAATTTAAGACACTGAAAACTACCATAATTTAGTCTGAACTGCCATGAAGAGAAACAAAGTCAAAGTTCATTTTTCGGTTATGGTGGTTCATTCAATACACTGAAAACTAGTACTATATTTAGTCTGAACTGCCATGAGGATAAGCAACAAGAAAGATAGAGAGGTGAGGGAGGCGATGCCTCCCTTTTCGTTAGCCTAGCATGTTATAGAGTAATGCAGAAACCGCCAGCAAGCCGACGAATAGCACAAAATAAGTGCCAATGTGGCTTTTGTATTTTTGTAATGCCGGTACTTTAAACACGGCAATGGTTGGCATGATAAACAAGATCATCGCAATGATCGGGCCTGAGATAGCCCCCATCATGTCCAAAATACTTGGGTTTAATACGGCGCATACCCAAATAGCAACAAACATAAATACCACGCCTAGCTTGTCAGCAAGCTTATAGCTCATGCTCGTTTGCTTGGTTGCAAGGCCGTTAAAGCTTTCACGTGCACCAAGGAAATGGCCTAGGAAAGACGAAGTAATCGCGATAAATGCCACAAGCGGGCCAAGCATTTCAATAAACGGATTATTATACACGTTAGCTAAATAGGATAAAACAGACACGTTCGCCGATTTTGCTTCTTCCATTTGCTCTGGTGTTAAAGAGAATACGCAGGAGAATACGAATAGCAAAACAAACACTATCAACATAATGGAGGTCGTACGAAGGATCGCTTCTGATTTTTGAACTGCCTCGCTTTTGTAGTGACGACGCTGCACGTTGGCAAAGCTAGAAATGGCGGCTGCATGGCTAAATGAAAATACTACGATAGGAACGGATAGCCAAAGTAACTCGGTTAAGCTCGCAACATCAGGCGTGCTTACCACTGGCATTTGCCAGTTAGGCACTAAATAGAGTGACAAAAACAGTAATACCCCAACCAGCGGGTAAACCAAAATAGCAAAAGCGCGCAGGAGCAGCTTTTCGCCGCCTAGCATAATGGCAATCATCCCGGCAACGAGCACACCAGAGAGTAAAATACGAGACGGTGACTCAAAGCCAAGTTGATTGACGATAAAGCTGTCGACGGTATTGGTTAGGCCAACACCATAAATAAGCAAAATAGGGAAAATAGAGAAAAAGTAAAGTAAGGAAATTAAACGGCCAGCACCTGCGCCGAAATGTTCTTCTACTACATCCGTAAAATCAGCATTTTTTTGCTTTGATGAAAGGACGAACCGGGCTAATCCTCGGTGTGCTAAATAGGTCATAGGGAAGGCAAGCACGGTCATGATAACGAGTGGCCAAAAGCCGCCAATACCAATGTTAATTGGCAAGAATAAAATACCTGCTCCGACCGCAGTGCCAAATAAGCTCAATACCCAATGTGTGTCGTGTTGTGTCCAGCGCCCATTGTCGACGGTATTCATCTCCATCGCTGCTTCAGAGGAATTACTCATATACTTGTTGTCCTGGATTTAGAATTATAATCGGGCGCATCATATAAAAAATGACGAAGTGTTGCATGTATAAACCGTCTACTCCGAGGAGTTATGCGGTGAAATTCGTTTGTTTGACTAAAACTTGCTCAAGATGTGGTGGGTTCCTAACCGGTTTTTGTAAATCTAAGTCTGCAAATGTTCTTAATTGTTACCACTGACAATGAATTGCTAGCCGACTTATAAATAAATTTTTATTCTAGTTTGCAAAGAGAATTAAAATAACCAAGTGGAAAAGTATGTTCAAGCTAAACTCTCTATTGCTCGCTTCAACCTTGTTAGGAAGCTTTGCTGCTAATGCAACGATTGTCGAATTTCAAACTTCTCATGGTAGCTTTCAGGTCAATCTATTTGATGAAAGTACGCCTAAAACCGTGGAAAACTTTTTGAAATACGTAGATAACGGGCGTTATTCTGATACGGTAATTCACCGCGTTATTCCAGATTTTGTTGTGCAAGGTGGTGGCTTCAAATATGAAGGAGATGTGCCTCTTGATGCCATCGCTACTTACGATGCTGTAAAAAATGAACCTAAATGGTCTAACGTAAAAGGCACTATTGCAATGGCAAAGGTAGCAAATAGACCTGATAGTGCGACAAGCCAATGGTTCTTTAATTTGGTAGATAATAGTAAAAATTTGGACGTTGACAACGGTGGCTTCACGGTCTTCGGTCAGGTGACTGGCAGTGGCATGGAAATATTAGAAGCGATAGCAAAAATTCCTCGTTGTGGTAATGTGCCATTAGTTAACTTCACTGATGAACAGTGTAAAGATAGCAATAGTGAGCCGGGAGCAGCTAACTTTGTAACCATAAACGCAATTACTGTGCTGGATGATGACCCCAAATCAGCTCAAGGCTTAAGTCCAAAAGCAAATACCTTGATTGATCAAGTGCCTGATAAGCCTTCAACTGACTCTGATTCATCTGGCGGTTCAATGTTTGCCGGCCTTATGTTGTTGGCTGGTATTTTCGGATTTAGACGTAGATTTCATAGGTAACCAAATCACTTTGGTTGCAGATGCTAACGATAGCATCACAGTCCCTAGTTAACCTGATCTCAGGTTAATAACTTGGAAGCGCACTTCGGTGCGCTTATTTCTTTGTTATTAAGTTATTGTTTTCGTTATTCGTCTTCGCCGAACAGTGCAATCGCTTTTGTCGTTAAACTATACTGATCACGGCCATCCGCTTGGATAAGCCCTTCATTGAGGTGAGTGGTTACAACATCTTCGAGTAGTTGTTGATCCACATGCGGGAGTGAAAAAGTGTGGTGATTGATATCGCACGATTCTGGAAAGCTTGCTTTCAGCTTAGACAGCAACATTATCGAATACATATTCTGTAAACGTTCCATAGCCGACCCTTTTATTATTCCAATTTTTGCGAGAACAATCCTAACAGCAAAATTGCGGGTTTGTCTATTTTTTGTGCTGGTTTATGAGGGAGCAAAGATCCGATGTGCTTGAGAAAATACAAAGGGCCAATGTGGCCCTTTACAGTCTAATCTTATACAGCTTCAGCCGCTTTCTTCGCGAGGTATTCGTCGTACGTACCATGGAAGTCGGTGATCTTACCGTCTTTAATTTCCCAAATGCGCGTTGCAAGTGATGAGACAAACTGGCGGTCGTGGGATACGAAGAATAACGTACCTTCGTATTGCTCAAGTGCCAAGTTGAGAGACTCGATTGATTCCATATCCATGTGGTTTGTTGGTTCGTCCATTAGTAGGATATTTGGCTTATGCATCATGATTTTACCAAATAGCATACGGCCTTGTTCACCACCTGAGATCACCTTAACTGACTTTTTGATGTCGTTTTGAGAGAACAGCATACGGCCAAGGAAGCCGCGTACGACTTGCTCATCATCGCCTGGCTGTTGCCACTGTTCCATCCATTGGAAAAGATCCAGATCTTTTTCAAATTCGTCAGCATGATCTTGCGCATAGTAACCAATATTGGCGTTTTCTGACCATTTATACTCACCTGCTTGCGGCGCTTTACGCCCCGCTAAGGTGTTGAGTAGTGTCGTTTTACCGGCACCATTTTCACCGATGATGGCAACTTTCTCGCCAACTTCAACAAGGCCATTTAGGTCAGAGAATAGGGTGTCGTCATAACCTTGTGATAGCGAGGTAAGCTCAAGTGCGTTACGGAATAGCGGCTTTTCCTGCTCAAAGCGAATAAATGGATTTTGACGACTTGACGCTTTAACTTCTTCCAGCTGAATTTTGTCAATTTGCTTAGCACGAGATGTGGCTTGTTTTGCTTTTGATGCGTTTGCAGAGAAACGCGAAACAAACTGTTGTAGCTCGGCAATTTGCGCCTTTTTCTTCGCGTTATCTGAAAGCAGGCGCTCGCGAGCTTGTGTTGCCGCAAACATGTACTCATCGTAATTACCAGAGTAGATTCGCAGTTCACCATAGTCGATGTCCGCCATGTGTGTACACACTGAGTTTAGGAAGTGACGGTCGTGAGAGATGATGATCATAGTACAATCACGTTGATTCAATACGTCTTCCAACCACTTGATAGTATAGATATCCAAGTTGTTGGTTGGTTCGTCTAGGAGCATGATATCTGGCTCTGCAAATAATACCTGTGCAAGTAGTACACGCAGTTTCCAGCCAGGAGCAACTTCTGACATCAAGCCATAATGTTGCTCGGTTGGAATACCCACACCGAGGAGTAATTCACCGGCTTTTGCTTCTGCGGAATAGCCATCCATTTCAGCAAATTGCGTTTCAAGATCGGCAACACGCATGCCGTCTTCTTCGCTCATTTCAGGTAATGAGTAAATGCGATCGCGCTCTTGCTTGATTTCCCACAGCTCTTTATGACCCATGATCACTGTGTCTACAACCGTATATTGCTCGTAGGCAAATTGATCCTGATTTAGCTTAGCGATGCGCTCGTTTGGATCGTAGTTTACGTTACCTGCACTTGGCTCTAGCTCTTTGCTTAGGATTTTCATAAAGGTGGATTTACCGCAGCCGTTAGCGCCTATTAGGCCATAGCGGTTGCCGTCACCAAACTTAACGGAAATATTCTCAAACAGTGGTTTTGCACCAAACTGCATAGTGATGTTGTTACACGAAAGCATAAATTTGACTCATTACTGACAATTGCGGCGATCCTATCATTTATGGGTGACAAATGATGTAAAAAGTTTGGCTAACTCACACATTACTTTTGCGGCTGATATAGCAAAGACCTAGGCGTTGAAAACTTATCGCCATAAGATGTTTTGTTTACGATTTTATTAAATTTTATTTACCAATTGAGTGGTTAAATGTTAGCCTGTTTTAATGCGAAAGGATGATATAAAAAACTAACTCTGGTGAACAAGGATGAAAATAGTTGAAGAAAAACATAATTGGTTGATTGACCAACAAATCGATGAGCTGGAAGTTTTACCACCCCATACCACAACAGCTCATTTACCGTCAGAAATTAGAACGCAGCTAAAGCCTCATGCCAGTGATTGGATAGTATTGCGACAAAGACATAATTGGCACCATGTTAAGCGTGACGAGTTTACTCGCGTTTTTATAAAGACTAAAAAGGGCTTACAAAGTGTAAAGTCTGGTAGCGTTGCCGATTCTAGAGAGCAACTAATCATCGTTAAACGCAGGTCCTATTTCAAAGCCGAGAATAGAAACAACGCCTTTGCAAGCAATGGTGGGGTTGATCCTAATCAGCCCATTGGCGGATATCAATCAGACCAATTAACATCTTTCGATCAGGTATTGGCCTCTATTAACGTTGATAAATCACCTGAGGTGGCTGAAAAGCGCATATTAGTGTCGCTGGAGGGGGAGTTGGCGGTGAGTTTTGTGATCCAAGGCGCTGATACCCCCACGTTGTCGAGAGCCTCTGAAGGGGCAACGCAAACGCCTCTCGTATTCGGAAAGTTGAGTGAAGATGGCAGCTATAGCCTAAAAGCAAAAATCCTGGGGGTGCCGGAGCAGGTGCTTTTTAATAATGTGCCATATGCTGACTTACTTGATATAGAAAAAGTAAAAGCACTTAAGATTGGCGCTGAGGGCGGAGTGCAGCTGATTAAACACAATGTTTCAGGCGAGGGCAATGTACACCTACATTTTATTAGCGAGCCTCCGAGCATCGGGATCTTCTTTGATGGTACAGGCAACAATAAATACAACGATATTTTGGACCCCTTTGATGATAAAGAGCCGACGAATATCGCTAAGCTCCATGAGTTGTATAAAATGGATGATAAATTTCATTTTAAACACTATGTCGAAGGCGTAGGCACTAAGGCAGGAGAAGATAATAGTACAATTGATTTAGCCGTTGCCTACTCATTTGATGAAAGGTTGATAGAGGCGATTGATTTAATCGAAACTTTCGTTAAGAGTAAAAGCTCCATTAGCTTATGCAACACGATTTTACTTGATTGCTTTGGATTCAGCCGTGGCGCAGCGGCAGCAAGAGCGTTTGTTAATCTGATCAATGAAATGAGAGTAAAGCAAGATACCAAGTTAGCGAATAAAGAGGTGGTATTTCGCTTTGTTGGAATTTTCGATACTGTCGCTTCGATAGGAGGGGATGGGGATAATTATCATGGTGAACTGTATGCTAAAGATGAGTTAGAGAAGGCAGCTAGACTCGATCTTAATCAAGCCAGTGCAGGGGCTGTGTATCACTTAACGGCTTGGGACGAGCGGCGTGATAAATTCCCACTAAGCTCATTAAAAAATAAAGATGGTAGCTTGTTTTCTAACCATAAAGAAGATTATCTGCCAGGCGTTCATTCTGATATTGGAGGCGGGTATGCCCCTATCAGTATTGATATTGAATATCCTTTAAAGCGCATTCGTGGCATTCCAGGTGAGCCACAGCATGAAGCAAAAGTACAACAGGCAAAATTAGCAATTGAACAGAGATATCAGTGGCCAGGTATTGACGTAGATATGGTCTATCGCTTTAAAAGACTAAGATATGGCGCTAGTCGCTCGGGAAGAGACAAGGATATTTACACCACATATCGGCCCGTTTGGAGGCGTAAAATAGATAATACCCTTGCCCATTATGGACTTCACCAAATGTATAACGAGGCGGTGCAACATGGCGTTCCGCTAAAAGAAATGGCGCGTCTTCAAAGTATCTACCCCTATGAACTTAGCAACGAGGTCGCAACTTTGGTACCAAAAGCGCTTAAAGCTGGGCCAACAAGCCAAGCTTGGCAGAAGTTATACGAGCATTATATTCATATTAGTTCTCGGTTTACGGGATTTACGGATAAACTGGCTCACGGTGAGGAAACAAAAGCAAAGTACGTGAATGAAAATGGACAAAGGGAAATGTTTTACAATAATGCAAAAGCGCTACCGCAGGTGCAAGTGTGGAAAGCGTATAAAAATGGAAATAAATCAATTTGGAGAAAAGGATGATCAATAAGCTCTATACCGTTTTAATGGCAGTAATGCTGCTTTGTAGCTGCTCTTCAAGTACAGAATTGGTTAAGTTGCGGATAGGTGTATCTGCCTATGAAAATAGTGACCTAATGGTTAAGCTAGTGTTTGACGACAAGTTTTCTCCACCAGCAGGCTCAATAGGTTGTTGTTGGGGTAATGCTAATGCAAATAGTACGTTTTGGGGAGCTGAAATCCCGCATAAAGTGAAAGCACAATGGTGGGATTATAAACAAGGAAGGCATTACAACGCTGAGTTCAGTGTACAACGTGATAAAGCATACAAAATCGCAAAAAACCTGCCTAGTATTACCTTCCACACGGGAGAGGTAAAGGAAGATCTTGTCCCTCAGATTATCTTTGGTTTTGGTGAAAAGGGTGAGGTAAAAATGTGGATCTCTAATGCTCCATTTGATGGCGTGAAAGGGCGGATTTTAGAAGAAATTGGTTCAGCACAGGCGACTTGGGAGCCTTTTGAATTAACCGATGAGATGTTTAATTAGCTAAGAAAAATGTCCACTATTTATGCAGATAACAGTAAAGTAGGAGAGTACGGCAGCGAACCGTTTTTTGGATATTAGGCTTACAAGAGGAGAGTTTTATCACTCTTCGTCTACCCGATATGTTAAACAAAGTGATCGCATCGAGTTAAATTGTAGTTCGATTTCTTGCACTAGTGCGCTCGCGTGGCTTGTGCAAGAAAGTGGCTCGCCGACAATGACGTCGCAATTAAATGGCACAAATAAAGCTTCTCCTTTGGGTAAAGAGCGGCCAAGTCCATGCATCATAATGGGGTAAACGAGCACCGGCTTACAATCGCGAGTGAGATGAAAAATACCTTTCTTTAACTGCGTCATTTTTTCAGGTTCACCACGAGACCCTTCAGGAAAAAAAATCAAGATTTCACCTTGCTTTAACGCTTTATGGCATTGTTCAAAGAGCTGTGTTTTGCGTGTAACTTGCTTGCGATTTAGAGGAATGATCCCAATAACATTGAGTGCAAACCAAGCGATATATCTGTTGGCGAGAAAATAATCTGCAGCGGCTACGGGGCGTATCTTATGTATCATCCTTAATGGAAACAAGCTCATTAATACTAGGGTATCCAAATGGCTATTATGGTTTGGCGCGAGGATAGCAGGCCCATGTGTTGGTAGCTTATTGCGATTAACAACGTTGAGCCCTAGTAAAATTAAAACCACTGGCTTAATAATCATCCCAAAAAACAGTATCTTTAAAACGCGTGCAAGCATAGTTTAATAGTGCAGATAGTAAAGGTAATGGAAGAATAGTGGTGAAGTGTAGAGTAGGCTGTCCATCCTATCTAAAATGCCACCATGGCCGGGGATCATGACCCCTGTGTCTTTAATTTGTAAATCTCGTTTAACACTTGAAATAACTAAATCACCAAAAAAACCAGTAACAGCTATTAGGAGCCCTGCGCCTGCGCCTTGTAAGGTCGATAGTGGCGTGAGTGCAGGGGCAACAAAACAAGACAATGTGGCAGTAGTACAGGCGCCACCAATAAAACCTTGCCATGTTTTGTTGGGGCTCACTTTTGGGATGATTTTATGCTTACCAAACAGTTTTCCCCAAACATATTGGCAAACGTCGTTAAATTGAGTAGTAAACAGTAAATACAATACCAGACCAATGGCACCCGCCTCACTGTTTTTGACCGGCAAAACTAACAAGTAGCCAAGGTGACTAATAGAGAAAACACACAACATGACGGCCCAGTTAAGGATCCCAGCTGACTTTATGAATCCTTTTGTATCACCGATGAGCACCATTCTAATAGGGATAAATAGAAAGATATAAACAGGAATAAAGATAATAAACATGCCATACCACTGAGTTGCAACCCAATAATATTGCAGTGGGATACTCAAATATAGCCAAAAAATAGCGCGCCTATCGGTTTGCCGTCCTGGCACTATGGACAAAAACTCTTTTAATGCGAGAAAACTTAAAAAGCCAATAAAAGCAAGTGCGAAATGTATGTTGGAGGCTAATACGACAAAAAAAGCGCCAATTATCCACCACCAAGATTGGATCCTGAGTTTTAATTCTTGATGATCCGTATCTCGTTGTATTCGGCTAATAACTAAATAAGCAAGCGTTGCGGTGATTAAGATGAGTCCTACCAACGCCATGGCATACAAAGAATGATCAGGGACGTTAAACATCGCGTTTGCCCTCAAGGTATTGATAGGCAAGGATAGCTCGTTTAAATAACGTGATGAATGAACCGACGCTAATGATAAGTAATGACGTATATAACACAGCCCCTTGTTGCCAGAATAGAGGCTCTATAGTTGTAAAAAGGCATGCAAATGTAAGTAAAGCCATTCGGTGTTGTTTCGCCATAGGCCCACAAAAATTGGCAGGAGCCCCTGTACTCGTTGCTAAGGTTCTGACGTAAGCGGTCATAATTGCAAGCGTTGCCGCACACCAAGCAATATCGATTGCGTAACTAAATTGAGGGACTGCATAGCCCACAGCAACAATGATGAAAGCATCAGCAAATCTGTCTGGCATATCGTTAAAAAGTTCACCAGATGCGGTACTTTTCCCACCTTCCACAGCGACCATACCATCGAACAAATTACACAGTAAGCGAAATTGAATGCATATGGCGGCAAGTAGAGGCAAAAGCCAAATGAGTAGTCCAGAAGACAGTGGTAACAAAACAAGAGAGATTGCTGAGCAGGCTGCAAACAGCACGCTGAGTAGTGAAATAGTGTTAGGAGTGATATTTTTATTGCTAAGCCATTTGGCGACGCGCTGAGCATATGTGCTTGAGCGTACCTTGAGTGGACGCCGACTTGATTTGTCTTCCATGATTTCCTTTTCCTTAGAATACGCATTCTTCAGCTCTTTTGAAGAAGGGATGATCTTTGTCGTTGTGCCGAGCCAGTATAAATGATCTGTGATAGGTCAACAAGGTACTACATATTGGGTTTAGCTTTAACACTTGAGATGATGTAAAGCGGAGAGACTGAAGAAGAATATTTACATTGTTTTATTAAATTCCACCGAAATAAATTGCTATTTGGCACTATCTTGGGTCACATTACTGATCGCAATTAAAATAATATAACATTTAGGATTGGAATATGCGTATTAAAGCTATCTCCGCGGCCATGGTGTTGGCCTTTTCTCAGTACGTTGCTGCCGATGAAGGCATGTGGCAACCACATCAACTACCTGAACTTGAATCTATTTTAAAGTCTAAAGGACTGGAAATTGATGCTAAGTCAATTTCTAAACTCACTGAATTCCCGATGAATGCGGTGATTAGCTTAGGTGGCTGTACGGCGTCATTTGTCTCTCCTAAAGGTTTAGTGGTGACAAATCATCACTGTGCATACGGCTCTATTCAATACAACTCAACAACAGATAATAATATTCTTGAGAATGGCTTTTTAGCAAAACAGCCAAGTGAAGATCTACCAGCGGCACCGGGCTCACGGGTTTATGTGACAAAAGAAGTGTCGAACGTAACGGATAAAGTTAATGCCGGTACTGATTCGCTTACCGGTAAAGCACGTTTTGATGCCATTGACAGTAAGCGCAAACAGCTTGTTGCTGAGTGTGAGCAAGATGAAAGCTATCGCTGTAATGTTTATACCTTTCATGGTGGATTGGAATATTACCTCATTAAATCTTTAGAGATAAAAGACGTCCGTCTGGCATATACACCAGCGATGGGCGTGGGCAAATATGGTGGCGATATAGATAACTGGATGTGGCCTCGTCACACCGGCGACTTTGCTTTTTACCGTGCATATGTGGGTAAAGATGGTAAGCCAGCTGAGTTTTCTAAGGATAACGTACCTTATAACCCTGAGTCGTTTTTGAGTGTGAGTGCAAAAGGCGTGCAAGAGGGCGACTTTGTGATGGTGACGGGTTATCCGGGTCGTACCAACCGCTATCGTATTGCTTCTGAAGTGGATTATGTATTTAACACGGTTTACCCCATGGTACGTAAACATAACTCAAAGTATGTGGCACTAATTGAAGAAAATGCACCTGAAGGGTCGCAAGCTCGTATCGCCTATGAAAGCACCATTGCGGGTTACAACAACTACATCAAAAACTTTGGCTCTATGATTGAGAGCTTCAAAAAAGGCAGTATGTATAGCCGCAAGCAGCAATTTGAGCGCGATCTTAGCACTTGGATTAATGCTGATGCAGACCGTAAAGCAAAGTATGGTGCTGTACTAAACGAATTGAGCGAGTTGGTTGCTCAATCTCAAGTTCATTATGAGCGTGATATGATGGTTGGCTATATCCATCGCTCACAAATGATGTCTACTGCGCGTAAGCTTTATCGCTTGGCGGTTGAAAAACAAAAGCCTGATGCTGAGCGTGAGAGTGGTTATCAAGAACGTGATATGCCAAAAATCAAAGCGGGGCTACAGCGTATGACGCGCCGTTATGATGAAACAGTTGATAAAGCGATTATGCTTTACTTTATGGAGCTTTATGCAGCCTTGCCAAAAGAAGCGCGTTTAGCTGAAGTCGATAAGCAGCTTCAACTTGAAAACGGCTTCAATAAAGCAAAGCACCAAGCGCTGCTAGATGAGATGTATGCTAACTCTAAGCTTGCTGATGAAAAAGCCCGTCTTTGGATGTTAGATTTAGAGCTTGAGCAGTTAAATCAAAGCTCTGATCCATTCATTCAATATGCAAAAGCGATTTTTGCAGTGATGAAGCAAATCGAAGATGAAGAAAAAGAATTGGCTGGTAAGCAGCAATCTGCACGTCCTGCTTTGATGGAAGCTATTATTGCTTACAACAAATCTCAAAATAAGCCAGTTTACGCGGATGCTAACAGCACACTCCGTGTCACTTACGGTACGGTAGGTGGCTATTCACCGCAAGATGGCTTAGTGGCAACGCCATTTACCTCGCTTGAAGGACTGTTGGCGAAAAATACTGATGTTGAACCATTTAACGCGCCTAAAAAGCAGCAGCAGTTGATCCGTGAAAAAGTATATGGTCAATATACAGGGGGCATGAATACCGTACCGGTGAATTTCCTTTCTAATGTGGATACCACAGGTGGTAACTCGGGCTCGCCAACTTTAAACGGGAAAGCGGAGTTAGTAGGTTTACTGTTTGACGGTGTATATGAAAGCATTATTGGTGACTGGGATTACGATAAAAACCTAAATCGCTCAATCCATGTTGATTCGCGTTACATGTTATGGGTAATGGACAAGGTTGATAATGCGCAAAACCTGTTAGATGAAATGAAGATAGTAAAGTAGGTCGACCTTTAGGTCGACAATCCCCCCCAACCCAACGTTTAAAGGGTAGCCTTTGGGTTTATAGGGTTCCCTCTAGATTAAAACGTTAGTCGGCCTAAAGGCCGACCTACGGGTGATATCAATTTTTCAAAAAATAATGCCGGCCATAAGGCTGGCATTATTATGTTACTTTGCCATTAACTGGCGGATATATTTCACCGGAGCACTGCCAAAGCTTAAGAATTCTTCATGGAATGCTTTCAAGTCAAATTCTTTTCCAAGCTTTTGCTTTTGTGTTTCACGGAAGTCGTAAATTTCGCGATAACCAGAGTAATAGCTGGTTAGTTGTACTTGGCTCAAGGTTGCACGGCGCCATTTACCTTCGGCTTCTGCACGCTCTTGGAAAGCCCCATTCATCAGCAGATCTAAGCCTTCTTCTTTGCTTATTCCTTTTACTTGGATACCGTAATCTAGGATGGTGTTACAGATCACGCGTAGATTCCACTTGTAGTACATTAACCACATTTCAGGCTCAAAGTTACCATAGCCTTCTTCTAGCATCATGCGCTCAGTGTAGACCGCCCATCCTTCAATCATCGCGCCATTGCTTAAGATACTCTTCACCAAAGACGGAGATTCGTTAGAGTAAACCAATTGAGTGTAATGACCTGGCACGGCTTCGTGAATATTTAGGATCTGCAGGATCCAGTGGTTGTATTCACGTAGATACGATTCAGCTTGCTCGTCGTCCATTGAGTCCAGTGGAGACACGTTATAATAGGTGTTCTCTTTTTTGTCGTATGGTCCCGGAGCACTGATTGAAGCACCAGCAAAGCCACGCATATATTCAGGCGTCTCGCGAACAACTAGTGGCTTTTCAGGGTCTAGCGTGATGAGATCCTTTTCCATCACAAACTTTTCAAGCTCTGGTATTTGCGCCTTGATTTCGCTCACAAAGTTTTCACGTTTTACGTGTTTGACTGAAAGGTGCTTGATAAGCGTGGCAATCGCATCAATGTCAGATTCTGGGCGTGGCTTGTCAGCAAAGTACTTTGGCCAGAGTTGATCAACAATCTTAACCATTTCATTAGTAACACGGGCTTTGTCGGCCATTGCTTTTTCATACATTTGCTTTGCGGTATAGCCAGACTGAATATCAAAGGCAAATTTTTGTTCGTAGAGCTTCTCACCAATTCTAAATGAGCGCGCGTTACCGCTTTCACTTAACTCTTTTTCAAGATTGGTAAGGTAAGAAACATATCCATTGATGGCTGATTTCGCGGCAGCGAAGCGCTGTTTGAATAGGGCTTTTTCCTCGGCTGTTAATAATGAAGTCGCGAGCTTATCAAGCAACTCGTCGTTTAATACACTAAATGCGCCTTGGTTTTGTGCTATCGCAAGCTGAGTATATTCAAGCGTTGGATTGTTAATATTGTTTTGTGCAGCTTCATAATAGGCTGGCACATATTGAAGACGTGCTAAAACGAGCTTGAGCTTTTCGTCATCCGTTTTAAAGCGGCTATTGAGTATGGTCGCAAAGCCATAAGAAACATTGTAGTTTGATGGATTCCACTGCCAGCTTTTGAAGGTTTCAATATGCCAGATATCGCGTTTTAGGCGATTTTCAATCAAGTGATAATCGATTTTTTGACTATTGCTTAAGTTAGCAAGGTCGAACTGCTGCAGCTTGGCTAATTGCGCCTTAGAAAACGCGACGCTGGCGTCTCGTGCCGCTTGGGTTGGTATAGTGATAATATCGTCGTACTTGCCAAAGCCTGCCCAGAGTGACGCTTCTGGGTACTGTTTCCATAAGTCATTGATAAATTGCTGAGAAAAGTCAGCGAATTGTGCATTTGCTGCTACTGTTTGCTGTGGCTCTGAAGGCGTCGTCTCGACAGACGAAGGAGAAAGTGAGCAGCCAGTCAGGCCCATTGCTATGGCTAGCGCCATGCACAAGGCAGTCTTTTTCATTATTGTGTCCTATTTAATGGTTTTCGCTATCATAACAAGATTTTGCTTTATTTGCTTTGTCTGGCTCATCCAACCACACCGCACCGTTAGCCTCTTTGGCAACGATGTCATTAGGGTTGTAGATAGGGCATGATTTCATCGATAAACAGCCACAGCCAATGCAGCCATTGACATAGTCTCTTAAACGTTGCATGTAAGCGATTTTTTCATCCAGCTTTGCTTGCCAGGCTGTAGAAAGTTTGGCCCAGTCCGCTCTGGTTGGTGTTCTTGAATCGGGTAGGGTATCAAGGGTTTCTTTTATCTCCCCTAGAGTTATCCCCATTTTTTGACCCGCTTTAATAATGGCAATTCGGCGCAACACATCCTTTTTATAACGGCGCTGATTACCGTTATTGCGCCAACTGCGAATAAGCCCTTTGTTCTCATAAAAATGCAGTGCTGACACCGCAACATCGGCTCTTTGAGCTACTTTGCCGACACTGAGGTTCGGTTCGTCTCGTAATAATTTTTCAGTTTTCATAAATTAATGCTTTACCTTAACTTAAGGTGAGGTTTTAAGGTAGCACCCAATTTATTATTAATGCAACTGGAATTGAACATTATGAAAACAGTCGTTATTTACTCAAGCTCAAACCCCAATGGAAATACCTACCAATCTGCAAAGGCACTAGCAGCAGAAAAAAGGGCTGAACTCATCTATTTAGACCGTTATAAAATTGGTGAGTACTGTTACAAACACTCTCACAGCGATGATGACTTTGTTAACCTGTTTAGGTGGGTGCTCGGTTTTGAGCACATCATTTTTGCATCTCCCGTTTATTGGTATGCAGTAACACCCAGAATGAAGGCATTTATCGACAGAATAACCGACTTTATGGACATAGAAGCGCTAAAGCCAGAATTAAGAACATTGCGCGAAAAGCAGTTTTCGATTTTATCAACTTCATGCCAAGAGAAAGCACCGGCACCATTTACTGAGATGTTGGTGGGGACCTTTGAGTATTTGGGTATGAAATTACAAGAGCAGCGTCATGTTCATTACCCTTATGCTGATTAACTGCGGTAGATTTTGTTGGGGGGTTGTGTGGCGAAATTTTTTAAAGATCGCTGCGTGAAGCAGCTCCTACTCCGAAGTAAATCTAGTCTGGAGGAGATTTACTCGACGAGCAGTTTTTGACTGGCGCGCTAAAACCCCTTGCTACCCTACATTTCTCAGCGGAAGTACGCACTTCCGCGTCTGCGAACAGGTGTAAGTTCACACCTTGAATTCACTTACCATTTGTGAGAGTCGTTGTGACATTTCGCTTAATTGCTGGCTCGATGCTTGGGTATGTTCAGCGCCAAGAGCGGTTTGGCTCGCCACTGTTGCGATGCTACTGATGTTGTCAGTCATGTCATTAAGATCTTCGGATTGCTTTTCACTCCAGGTGGCGATATTAACGTTAATATCATTCACGGTTGCAATGGAGAGGTTGATTTGCTCTAGTGCGTGTTTGCATTCTTGGCTCACTTTGAGGCTTTGCTCGGATGCTGCACGGCAGCTTTGCATTTCTTCAACGGTTGTGGCGACGCCATTGTGCAGTTTATCAATGATCGCTTGAATATCATCGGTAGATTGTTGCGTACGCTGTGCCAGCGTTCTTACCTCGTCGGCCACCACGGCAAAACCGCGACCTTGCTCTCCCGCTCTTGCAGCCTCGATGGCTGCATTTAATGCTAATAAATTAGTTTGATCTGCCACTTTTTTAATGACATCAAGTACTGCACCAATCTCGGTTGATGAGCGTTGTAGTTCGAGCACGGCTTGTTGCGCTGAGTCGACGCTACGAGAGGCATGCGCTATGACAGCCACATTTTCGTCTACATGCGCCAGCCCTTGGGTCGTCAGTGTGGTTGTCTCTGTTACTTTATCAAGCGCACGCTTTGACTCATTATTGACAGCTTGTGCCACTTGATTAAGCGATTGCATGCGGTTTTGCACTGATTCTGTTTCACTGTTTTGTTGTCCAATACCAGCTTGGATCTGCTCGGTAATACAGGATAATTCCTCTGCTTGGGAAGCCAAAGAATGGGTGTTTTCGTTGATATCATGCAGTACATTACGAAAATGTGAGTTCATTTTATTAAATGCGATAGCCATTTGGGCAAGCTCGTCTTTACCGTGGCTTTTCAGTGCAATGGTGAGGTCTTTTTGCGCTGAAATGAGTCCCATCGTGCGGGTGAGCTTATCCAGTGGCTTGGTAATATTTTTGCTGATCAAGCTTGAGAGGAAAATAAGTAATATCGCATAGCCGAGCGTTTCAGCAGTCATCAACATGAGTCGGTCATAAAACTGTTCTTCAACGTCTTGAAGGTAAATGCCTGTCCCAATTGCCCAGTTATAGTGCCCTAAGTTAACAATATAAGAAAGCTTGCTCTCAAGCTCCTTTGTCCCCGGCTTTGGCCATTCATATCGGGCAAAGCCTTGTTGATTTTGATTCGCAATGACGACGAACTGGCTGAATGCCTCGCGAATAAAACGTTCATGATGGTGAGTCATTGAGGTGCCATTGAGTAGTGGCTTAATGGGATGCGTTACCATATTCCCTTTTAAGTCAAATAAGAAGAAGTAACCTGCGTCACCATAGCGTGCAGCATCAATGAGCTTTTTTATTTTTTCTTGTCTTTGTTGTGGGGGGACAGAGGTGTCAGTGGCAACCATATTAAGTTGTGCAACAGTAGTTTCCATTAGGTTTTTTGCATTAATGTGTCTTTCTTGCGTTAAGCTGTCTCGTAAAACGAGTGCTGATGAGAGTTGCACAAGGGCAATGATCACGACAGACAAAAGCAGACTGAGTCTGAGTTTATTGGATACTTTCATCAAACCTAGGAGTTTATTCAGCTGCTTCATGAGTTCCTCTAATAATAAAGAATTAGTTAATATGACAGCGATGTCAGTTGGCGAGGATCATACTTAGAACGAACCAAAAATAAATAGCATGAACGAAAGATGAATGAGGTGTTAAGCCGTGCAGATGGCTATCTAGTTGATAGTTAATAAAAATGTTAATATTTACGTTTTGTAAATGATTGTGAATGAGAATTATTGCTAATAAGCGCGTTTAAGAACTTTGTCTTATGGAAGGAAGAAAGTGAGAAGTAGATTAAGAAAGTTTGATATAGATCATTGCAGATATCGCTTGAATCGAATTGCTACTTTGTTATACTCGCCGTGAATTTTCAGTTTGGACTGAAAGTTCTGAACTAATCAACTCTATCAAGATAAAAACATCAGGATAATCTGTGCCACTGTTAAGCTATGCTCGACATACTGCAACTACGGACGATACAACCTATCAAGGTTGTGCGATGACGCGTGTGCAGTTATTCGGTCGTATTTTCAGTGTGCTAAGCGCGTTGATGATGTTTAACACGGCATTATTATTCACTGGCATGCTTGGTGATGTAGCTGAATTAGAAGCTCTTTTTGCAGATAATTCACTACCTGACTCTGTGTTGGTGATGCTCGGAGAGTTTTTGGCTCAACCTATCTTGTCATTGCAATTATTGATAGGTCTTTATTGGTTAGTTTTCCATACTATTTTGCCTACACGCGCGGGCATCGTGCTTCGCAAAATGGCATTCGCCTCTACAGAGGCTATTCACCCTCAACCGGTGCCTAGCGCACATGGTTGTCGTGCTCCTCCTTTTTGATACCGCTGTCTGTTTGCGTAATTGCAATATTTTAATCCAATGTGTTTGATTTAAGCGATTTGGATCAGCAGTCAGCAATTCAGTTTCAATTACATTAATCGGCTACTTACAGTCCTTTTAGGGCGAATTGTAAGCTTAGCAAATGTGATTGTCCGTTTACTGTGTCGATTATTTGGTAAATGGTTAGTGACTGGTATCAAAGAAGCGTTTCCCTTCACTAATGCATTTTCCCTGATGGATACAGTGCAATTCGAACTTGTGCAGCATAGCTTGCACAAATAGATACTCAGCGTGCTTGATAAATAAGTCGCAGCTTATCGTTGAAGGGTAATCAATTGAATAAACGTAGTGTTGTGAATTATGCGTTCGCTTCATTGGGGCTTATGCTCACCGGCTGTAGTGGTGGCATTTTAGATCCCAAGGGGCAAATTGGCGTGGATGAGAAGTCCTTGATCATCATTGCCACTGTACTGATGTTACTCGTTGTAGTACCAGTTATTATTCTTACCTTATACTTTGCGTGGAAGTACCGAGACGGTCGTGACCACGAGATTTATGCACCGAAATGGGCTCACTCTAACAAAATAGAAGCCGTGGTTTGGACCATTCCGATTGTGATTATTATTGTACTTGGGGTGATCACTTGGCGCTCTACACAATCACTTGATCCGTACAAGCCGTTGGAAGGTAAGGGTGAACACCTCACTGTTCAGGTGGTATCGCTAAACTGGAAGTGGTTATTTATCTATCCAGAGCAAGGCATTGCCACAGTGAATGAGCTGGTGTTTCCAGCGAATGTACCAGTGGAGTATAAAATCACTTCCGAAAGCACCATGAACTCTTTCTTTATTCCACAGCTTGGTAGCCAAATCTACTCAATGGCTGGAATGGAAACACAGCTTCACTTGATTGCCAACGAGCCGGGTACGTTCAAAGGCTTTTCTGCTAACTACAGTGGGGCGGGTTTTTCTGGAATGAATTTCAAAGCCATTGCCACCAAAGACAAAGCAGATTTTGATAACTGGGTTGTCGATGTCAAAGCAAACGGCGACGCCTTAACCGCAGATCGCTACACGCAGCTGGCTGAGCCTTCAGAATATCACCCCGTTGAGTATTTTGGCTCGGTAGAGCAGGGCTTATTTCACACCATAATTATGAAGTACATGCAGGGTCATGGCGAAATGAACTATTACGCCAAACCAGAGCATGCTGCACATTCACATCACGGCAAGGCTGAGGAGTAATTATGTCGTTGTTTGGTAAATTATCCATCGAGGCAATCCCCTATCACGAACCCATCATTATGGTGACGTTAGCCGTGGTGGCGACTGTTGGTCTAATCGTGGCGGCAATGGTCACAAAATACAAAAAATGGGGCGTGCTGTGGCACGATTGGATCACTTCAATCGATCATAAACGCCTAGGCGTGATGTACATTATCTTGGCATTAATTATGTTAATGCGTGGTTTTGCCGACGCCATCATGATGCGTACACAGCTGGCCATGGCCACAAGCGGCGCTGCCGGTTACTTACCTCCTGAGCACTATGATCAGATCTTCACTGCGCACGGGGTGATCATGATCATCTTTATGGCGATGCCATTTATGATTGGTTTGATGAATATCATCTTGCCACTGCAAATTGGTGCTAGAGATGTTGCCTTTCCGTTTTTGAATAATCTCAGCTTTTGGTTGACAGCGGGTGGGGCTATTTTAATCAACTTATCTTTGGCATTTGGTGAGTTTGCAAAAACCGGTTGGGTGGCATATCCGCCCTTGTCTGAGTTGTCGTTTAGTCCCGGTGTTGGGGTTGATTACTATATTTGGGCACTACAAATATCCGGGCTTGGGACATTGCTCACTGCTGTGAATTTCTTGGTTACCGTATTTAAGATGCGTGCACCTGGTATGACGCTAATGAAAATGCCTATTTTTACTTGGACTTGTACTTGGGCAAATATCCTAGTTGCGGCGTCTTTCCCAATTCTTACTGCGGTGCTAGCGATGCTAACGCTTGACCGTTATATGGATTTCCACTTCTTCACCAATGAAGCCGGTGGTAATGCCATGATGTATATCAACCTGTTCTGGGCATGGGGTCACCCTGAAGTTTATATTTTGATTTTGCCTGCGTTTGGGATTTTCTCAGAAATTATTTCAACCTTTACAGGCAAACGCCTGTTTGGCTATAAGTCGATGGTGTATGCCAGCGGTGCGATTTCTATTTTGGGCTTTATTGTTTGGCTACATCACTTCTTTACTATGGGTTCAAGCGCCAATGTTAATGCTTTCTTTGGGGTCATGACGATGGTCATTGCGGTCCCGACGGGAGTAAAACTCTTTAACTGGTTATTTACCATGTATCGCGGTCGTTTGCGGATCACGGTGCCGGTCCTTTGGACGTTAGGGTTTATGGTGACCTTTACCGTTGGTGGGATGACTGGCGTACTGCTTGCAATTCCTGGCGCGGACTATGTGCTGCACAACAGTCTTTTCCTAATTGCACATTTCCATAACACCATTATCGGTGGGGCAGTGTTTGGTTATCTGGCGGGGTTTGCTTACTGGTTCCCTAAAGTAATGGGTTACAAGCTTGATGAGCGTTGGGGTAAAGCCTCATTCTGGTGCTGGCTGGTTGGCTTCTTTGTGGCCTTTATGCCGCTTTATGTGCTTGGCTTCTTGGGCATGACACGTCGCCTTAATCATACCAACACGCCAGAGTGGAACATTTGGCTATACATCGCGTGCATTGGTGCCTTTATCATTATGTTTGGGATAGTTTTCCAAGTGGTACAGCTAGTGGTGAGCTACAAAAATCGCGAGCAATTGCAAGACACCACAGGCGATCCGTGGAATGGGCATACGCTAGAATGGTCAACGGACTCTCCTCCGCAGTACTACAATTTCGCGAAAACCCCTGTGGTTGACGATATTGACGCTTGGACAGAAATGAAAGAGCAGGGACAGGCATATCAAAAGCCTGCACATTATCAGCCTATTCACATGCCAAAAAATACCCCGGCTGGAGTGCTTATCAGCGCGTCATTGACCGTGTTTTGCTTTGCCATGATTTGGCATATTTGGTGGTTAGCGGCGGTGGGTTTTGTCAGTGCTATCGCGGTATTTATTAAGCGTTGTTACACCAGCGACGTTGATTATTATGTACAGGTTGACGAGATTGAGCAGATTGAGTCTGCCCACCTTTCTCGCGCATTACAGGAGGGTTAATTCATGAGTGCAATTACTCCCGCTACGCTGCATGCGTTAGAAGATGCTCACGAGCATGCAGATCATGATACAGGTTCAAATACCGTATTCGGTTTTTGGCTATATCTGATGACGGATTGTTTGTTGTTTGCTTCCTTCTTTGCCACTTACGCTGTGTTGTACATGAACACGGCAGGTGGGGTGTCTGGCAAAGATATCTTTGAGCTGGGTTTTGTTGCGGTTGAAACCGCAGCCTTACTGTTAAGTAGTATTACCTTTGGGTTTGCCATGATAGCGGCAAACAAACAGAAAAAGTCGCAAACCTTATCTTGGCTTGCGGTGACATTTGCCTTTGGTGCGGTGTTTATTGGCATGGAAGTGTATGAATTCCATCACTTAATAGTACGCGGTCATGGACCGCAAAATAGTGCTTTTTTGACTTCTTTCTTCTCATTGGTGGGTCTGCACGGCATGCACGTGACGGCAGGCTTGATTTGGATGACTGTGATGATGATTGAAGTGACACGTCGTGGTCTTAAGCCACAAACGGTAACGCGTTTGAGCTGCTTAAGCTTGTTCTGGCACTTTTTAGATATCGTGTGGATCTGTGTATTTACCGTTGTTTATTTAATGGGGGCAATGTAATGAGCCATAGTGAATCTCAAGCGTTAGCACAGATGGATGTTCATGAGCATGAACACGACAGCCACGGTAGTGTGAAGTCGTATCTAATTGGTTTTGTGCTATCCGTTATTTTGACAGCCATTCCTTTTGCTGCCGTGATGAGTGGCAGCTTGTCATCTAGCACGACATTTTGGACGTTAGTGACAACGGCGTTAGTGCAAATTTGGGTGCACCTGAAGTATTTTTTACACCTGAATTTTGTTACGGAAGAAGGTAAGGCAAGCACGCTTTCCTTTATCTTTAGTGCGTTGATTATTGTGATGGTAGTGGGGCTGTCGGTCTGGATCATCTACGAATCGAACGCCATGATGATGTATTAACAGGAGAGTACTCATGCTGCGTCGTTATTTTCAGGTGACAAAACCTGGGATCATTATGGGTAACTTGATTTCAGTCGCAGGAGGCTTTTTATTGGCCTCTCGAGGTGAAGTTGATTGGCTGCTATTTGCCTTGACTCTACTGGGGCTATCTTTAGTCGTTGCGTCAGGTTGTGTAGTTAACAATGTCATCGACAGGGATATCGATGCGGCAATGGCTCGCACTAAAACTCGCGTGACAGTAACCGGGGAAATTTCCTCAGTTGCTGCACTGTCACATAGTCTGGTACTCGGATTATCTGGCTTTGGGCTCTTAGCCTATTTCACCAATTGGATTGCGCTGGGTTTTGCCGCATTTGGGTTTTTTATTTATGTCGGTATTTACAGCTTATATATGAAACGAAACTCAGTGTATGGCACGGTGGTTGGTAGCCTGTCAGGGGCAGTGCCTCCCGTGGTTGGTTACTGCGCAGTAAGCGGGGTGTTTGACTCTGGCGCTGCCATTTTATTATTGATGTTTTGTCTTTGGCAAATGCCGCATTCTTATGCCATTGCGATTTTCCGTTTTGACGATTACCGGGCCGCGAATATTCCGGTGTTGCCAGTCGCGCAAGGTATTGAAAAAGCCAAGCATCACATTGTTTTGTATATCGCCATTTATGCACTCGTGGTGATGTTACTACCGCTTAGCGGTTATACCGGCATAGCATTTATGGCGGTGGCCTGTACAACCAGTTTTTGGTGGTTATTGATGGCGTTAAAAGGATACCAAAGAGACTTAGATTTACATGGTTGGGCGAGGCAAGTATTTGCATTCTCAATAGTTAATATCACAGTCCTAAGTATCGCGATGGCGATTGATAATCACAGCACAGTTTCTGCGATGCTGTACTGATCGCAGATTATCCCAAAGTAACTAAAATCCAAAGGCCCACGGGGCCTTTTTTCGTTCTTATCTTAGTTTATACCAATTTGACTTAATACTTGCTCAATTTGAAGGAGTAAATCTGACGCTAACAGCGTTAAAAATTCCTCATTTAGAACAACTAAATAGCAAAATTTTTGCCTTGCCA
>NZ_PNDS01000137.1 GCF_005886535.1 Pseudoalteromonas sp. S2755 | reverse complement strand
ATAATTAGATTGCAGCAGAATACGTTGCGCGTTTTAATTTCGTCATCTTTTCACCCAAATTTGTATGCAAATAGCATAACATTTCTTTCTTAATGGGTGGCCAAATTAACTATGCCACTACATATGCTTTGTATAGCGCTTAAGCCAAATAATATCGGCAACAAGAATATGGTTTAACGACCCCATGATGGAGCCAAAAAAAGCCCCTCGATCTTGGTGTAATTCCGTGACGTTCAATCCCGAAACAGCTTCATATAATCTTTCGTTCATCCAGCGATTGTAATCCGCCATTAATTCAAAGTTTGCTTTCATCTAAATATTCCCTACTCCCGTAAAAATTGACTAATCTCAACTTAGCGGCATTGGCTAGGTTAAAAAATACAAATATTTGAAGTTGAAAACAATCAATTTTATTGAACGCTTTAATCTTAACTATCAATTATACAAATCAAAATGCGCACGGCATAATGGCTACATCAACTTAAGAAGGAAAGCAAAATGTTAAAGAGTATTGAAGGTCAACGCGTACCACAGGTTACATTCCCAATTAGAGAAAATGAAGAGTGGAAGCACGTCACCACCGATGACATTTTTAAAGGCAAAACTGTAGTTGTATTTTCTTTGCCTGGTGCCTTTACACCAACATGTTCGTCAACACACTTACCGCGCTATAACGAGCTTGCCAGCGTATTTAAGCAAAATGGTGTCGACGAAATCGTGTGTTTATCCGTTAATGATACGTTTGTAATGAACGCATGGGCACAGTACCAAGAAGCGCAGAATATTACACTACTACCTGACGGTAACGGCGAATTCACTGACGGCATGGGCATGTTAGTTGATAAAAACGATTTAGGTTTTGGCAAACGCAGCTGGCGTTATTCAATGCTGGTAAAAGATGGTGTGATTGACAAAATGTTTATCGAACCGGAAAAGCCTGGCGACCCGTTTGAAGTATCAGACGCAGATACTATGTTGGAGTACATTAACCCACGCCAAATCAAACCAGAGCCGGTTACCATTATTAGCAAGATTGGCTGTCCATTCTGTGAAAAAGCCAAAGCCTTGCTAAAAGAAAAAGGACTGGCATATGAAGAGCTGGTACTTGGTCAACAAGCATCGCTAACCAGCCTAAAAGCGCTGTCTGGTCGCGAAACCGTGCCGCAAGTATTTATCGGCGGTAAACACATCGGTGGCTCAGACGATTTAGCTGAATATTTCGCTTAATCATTCATCCCCCACATTTTGACTTGGTGAACTTGCTCACCAAGTCAAAATGTTCCCCCTCAACACAACAACACACAATGACTAATAACTGACTGTCATGGGGGTTTACACTTTCTGATTTCGGAGCAAAAAATGAAAAAAATAGACACCGACGTAGTCGTGATTGGTGCGGGAACAGCGGGTCTCAGCGCCTATAGAAATGCCAAAAAATATACCTCAGAAGTTCTGATGATTGAGTCTGGCGTTTACGGCACAACGTGCGCACGGGTTGGCTGCATGCCGAGCAAGTTACTGATTGCCGCAGCTGAAGCTGTACATCAAATTGAAGTCGCATCTAAATTTGGTATTAATGTAAAACCAGCTGAAATTGACGGTAAAGCGGTTATGGCGAGGGTCAAACGTGAGAGAGATCGCTTCGTTGGCTTTGTCGTCGAAGCTGTTGACGAATTGCCTCTGCAGGATAAACTACGCGGCAGTGCAAAATTTATCAACAGCTATACGGTACAGTTGGACGACCACACGCAGATCACAGCCAAACGTTTTGTTATCGCTACGGGTTCAAGACCTAGCTACCCCGGTGTCTTTAATAATTTTGGCGACCGCTTAGTCATTAACGATAACGTTTTTGACTGGGACGATTTGCCCGGCTCAGTGGCCGTATTTGGCCCCGGTGTGATTGGCTTAGAACTAGGTCAAGCGCTACACCGACTTGGCGTAAAGGTCAAAGTATTTGGTGTCGGCGGTGGCCTTGGTCCACTAACCGATCCAATCGTCAAAGACTATGCCACCACTGTGTTCAGTGATGAGTTTTACCTCGACACAGATGCCAAAGTATCAGATATGAAACAGGCCGGTGACAAAGCCGAGCTTACCTATATTGACAAACAAGGGAAACCGCAAACCGAGCAGTTTGACTATGTGTTGGCAGCCACTGGTCGTGTACCCAATGTTGATAACTTAGGGCTAGAAAATACCACGCTAGAGCTTGATGACCGAGGCGTACCGCTAGCCGACCCACATACCATGCAATGTCTTGATGGCTCAGGTAACGCCCCGATTTTTATTGCAGGTGATGCCAGCAACCAGATCCCGCTTCTACATGAAGCCGCAGATCAGGGCACGATTGCAGGTGAAAATGCTGGTCGCTTCCCTGATGTGAGAGTGGGACTACGCCGTGCAAAGCTTGCGGCGGTATTTAGCGACCCACAAATTGCGATGGTTGGAGCAAGTTATAAAGAGCTGGAAAAGCAATATGGCAATTGCGGCTGCTTTGCTATCGGAGAGGTGAGCTTTGAAAACCAAGGCCGCAGCCGCGTGATGTTAAAAAACAAAGGCCATATGCGAGTCTACGCTGAGCAAGGCTCCGGGTTATTCTTAGGTGCCGAATTTGTCGGCCCCGCTGCTGAGCATATGGCGCATTTACTTGCTTGGGCGCTACAAAACAAGATGACTGTGCCACAAATGCTCGACATGCCTTTCTACCACCCAGTGATAGAAGAAGGCCTAAGAACGGCACTGCGGAACCTGAATGCAAACTTGAAGTTTGGCCCAGATATTATCAAACACTGTTTGGAGTGCGGTCCTGGCGCTTAATACAAACATCACAGAAGCCAGCCGCTACTGCTGGCTTTATCTTTCTACTGCATTGCTTTTAATTCTCTGGCAAGATCGCGATTTACCGCTTTTATCGTTTTCACTACGGACTTTTCAGAAACAGGGCTCGAAAAGTAATAACCCTGAATTTTATCTACTTTTGCCTCTTTACAAACATAGTACTGCTGATATTTCTCAACACCTTCAACAACAATGCTCAACTGTAGGCTTTTAAGCATATCAATCAAACCCAAAAATATCCTTTTCCCTCTATCGTCTACCTCAATTCTGTCGGTAAGCGATTTATCCACTTTAACAATATCAATTGGATAATTAAGCAAATGCGATATTGAAGAATAGCCCGTTCCAAAATCATCTAGCGCAATCTTGCAGCCAAGCTCTTTTATGCGGCTTAGGCTTGATGTTACCCGTTTATTTTCATTTAGAAGCGCTGTTTCTGTTAGCTCAAACGTAAATAAAGTACCGTCCATATCTGCTTGCTTTAAACAATCATTGATGAACGCAGGCAGAGCAATGTCTCCGAGCTGTAATGGTGAAAGGTTTATTGCCAAACGAATAGGATATCCGCACTTTGTCTGTATCTGCTTTAATGTGGTGATCGCATGCTCAATAATCCACTTTCCCAAAGGCTCGATGAGCTTCGACTCTTCAGCTATCGCAATAAATTCTTGAGGATTGCTTGTGTATTTTGCCGTAGGCCACCGGATCAACGCTTCTAGAGACACCACTTTAGCCTGCTGAATATCGATAATTGGCTGAAATGCCAACTCTAACTCTTGCCTATCTATTGCGCCTCGTAAATCTTGCTCCACGTTATACTTCATCTGGAACTCGGTCTGCATATTATCTTCAAAAATACACGCCATTGTACTTTGGGAAGATTTAGCCCTAAATAGTGCAATATCAGCAAAACGTATTAAATCATCAGCATTATTACCATTGAGCGGATAAAGAGAAATTCCCATTCTTACTTGGCAGTAGATGTCCAGCTCATAAATTGAATAACTTCGACTTAACAAGCGAATAAGCTTTTCAGCTTCTATTTTAATTTGAAGTGGGTTATCACAAGTCACCATCAAACAAGCAAACTCGTCCCCTCCAAAGCGACTGACAATATCTTCTTGCTTGGTATGCCTATTAAAGCTTGCTCCTAGTTCAAGTAAAAGTTGATCGGCGATTTCATGGCCAAAGCGGTCATTTATCTTTTTAAAATCGACGATATCGACGACAAGGATCCCAACACACTTATAGCGCTTTTTATCGGCTTGCATCAGCCGCTGGCAAGACTCCTCGAAGTAGTAACGATTATACAACCCCGTCAGTGAGTCACGTTCGGCCATCTGCTTTACTTGCAAGTAGCTATTATGCAGCTGACTTTCTAACTCAAAACGTTTTCTAGCTTGAATAATAGAACGGCTTAAAAGCGATGCAGTGACCTCCTCTTTGAGTAAAAAGTCCTGTACACCTAAATCTAGACATTTCAAAACCAGCTCTTCAGAGTGCGAATTGCTGATCATGACTATGGTTAAGTCCTTAATATGGTTAACACGCCTGAGCTCAATGAGTAAGTCCAAACCATTTTTGGACGGCATATTGTAATCCAGTAGTAATAGGTCAAAGCAAAGCTCTTCTAGCGCAAATATTCCTTCTTCTACTGTACTAACTTCTGTCAAATGATGTTCAATCCCGCCTTTCACTAGAGAACGGCGGATCATCTTTCGGTCAACTATATCATCGTCAACAAGCAATATATTCATCTACAACCTCATTATTTCGTTGGAAACTGAACAATTCGCCAATACCCATCCAACATATCAACAAGGTTCATCATCGAGTTGCTTGCTTCTTCTTTTAAAAAATATCCTGCTACGTTTTTTTCATAACTATGATGAATATCATCTTCATCTTTCGAAGTCGTGAGTACGAACACAACGGTATCTTTTAGCTCAGGGTCTTCTCTCAACCGAGCTAAAAATTCAAGCCCACCCATACGAGGCATTTTTAAATCTAATAGAACAATGAATGGATACTCTATTTTCTTAGCTTGTAAGAATTCTAACGCTTCAACGCCATCAATTGCCCGTACCATAGGGTTCATTATCTTACGCTTTGCAAAGCTGCGCTTTACTGTCATATAGTCAACGTCATCATCCTCGACGACCAGCACTGTAATATCATTATTTTGCATAAACTGAGTCCCTAATTGGGGTTAACTCTGGTATCTACTTTTGGCCACTTGAGTACAAACTCAGTGCCAACATTACTATCTACAATATCAACTGAACCGCCATAATGATTGAGCACTTTTTTAATGATTGCCAATCCCATACCGCTACCTTCTTGTTGATCTCTAGGTTTAAGCGTTTGAAACATTCCAAATACTTTATCTCTATATTCAGGTGGGATCCCTGGACCATCGTCAATAAAATGCATTTCATACTCTTTAGCGCTTTCTTTAACGTGGATTATTAGTGAGCCATTTTCACAGTCATGGTGTTTAAGCGAGTTGCTAATTAAATTACGGGTGACAACTTCTAATGCCGTTTTCGGTAAGGTTACAATTAGAGAAGTGCATTCCAATTTCAGCTTCGCCTCAATATCAATAGAGTCATATATCTCTTTTGTAAATTCGCTGAATTCAAACGTTTCGTTTTCGCTATGCTTTCGATTTATCCGCGAGTAAATCAGCAAGTCATGGAGCAACTTACCCATTCTTGATACACGCTGCTGAATTAAATCAAAATTCTCCTTAGCGCCTTCGGGTAACTCATCGCCGTAGTCTTCATCAATCCAAGTTACCAACTTAGAAATCGCATTGAGTGGCGCTTTTAAATCGTGAGAGGCAATATAAGCAAATTCGTCTAAGGCTTCATTGGAGCGCTTTAACTGAGCAACAAGATGCTCTCTTTCGGTCACGTCACTGGAAAGCCCCAAAATAAACGCTGCGCCTTTGGCATCATAGAATCGCTTTTTGCGAGTAAATAATGTTCTTACGCCACCATCTGGGAAACTGATACTTTCCAAACACTCTGCATACCCTGTTTCTAAGGCTTTTTTATCATCTTTAATAAATTCTTCCACTTCTTCTGGTTGATAAGAATCAAGTGTGGTGTAGCCAATAATTTTCTCTCTGGCTTCTGGCGGATACATGGAGCGAAAAGCACTGTTCGCTTTTACGATCCTAAGCTGCTCATCTTTGATAAAGGCGTAGTCCGGAATATTGTCAAAAATTAAATCGGAAAGAGAATCATCACCAATAAATCTGTCTGCTTTCTCAAGTTGGGTTGAGTCTGTCATAGAAGTTTACATCGGGAACAGGTAATAAGATCTATAGTTGGAAAACGATATTATTCAAGATAAAAGTAATGAAAATGTTAAATAACAAGTGTGCTTTAGCACAAAAATGTCTACACTATTATTTGTGCCAGATGCTTTATTTACAGTGCTATACTTATCTAATATTAATCCTGTTAATAGCAACATAAGTACACTTTGACTTTTTAAACATAAAGACATAGCACGTAACTAAGCCTGCAACAGAAACCAAGGCAGTAGCATGTTTGAAGACGTAGCAGAACTAAACAACTGTACCATAGTAGTAATAGAAGACTCACCACTCACTCAAAAGGTGCTATGCGCATGTTTAGAAGATATATGCAAAGTAGTTGCTTTTGAAAGTGCTGAGAAGGCCATGGAATATGTAAAACTTGCATTGCCGGACTTAATCCTAATGGACTGGATGTTAGAAGGGATAACGGGTATAGAAGCATGTACAGAGCTTCAAAAAGATCCAATAACCGCCCGAATTCCCGTCATATTTGTGACATCCAACATTAAAGAAAATCAGCAAGAAATGTGCTGGGATGCAGGAGCTGTTGATTTCATCAGTAAACCAATAGTGGCACGCACGCTGTTTAATCGCGTACTCACCCACCTAAAGTATAAAAAGCAAGCCGATCAACTTAGAGAGTATTCATACGTTGACGGACTTACCGAAGCGTTTAATCGCAGGTTATTTGATACTGACTTGGAGCGCCATTATCGTGGTGCAAAGCGCTCAAACAGTCCGCTTAGCATTGTGATGCTCGATGTTGACTATTTCAAACTCTATAACGATGAATATGGTCATTTGATGGGTGATGATGTCTTGAAGGTTTTTGTAAACACCGCCAAAAATCATATTCGTCGACCTATGGATGCGCTGTACAGGTACGGCGGTGAAGAGTTTGCTATCTTACTGCCTAATACCCCCTATTCTTTCGCCTTAGAGATCGCGCAAAGAGTTGTACAAACTTTCTTCGAGACCGCAATTGAACATAAACTTTCGCCACTAAAAGCCGTATCGGTTAGTGCAGGCGTCGCTACACTTAACGAGGATAATATCAATCAACCAGTTGAAGAGTTAGTAGAAAGAGCAGACAAAGCGCTGTACGAAGCTAAAGAAAATGGTAAAAACCGAGTGTTTGGAGAGGCAATCTAGTAGCTATTCCTAAAGGCAAGGTGAATTTACGTATCAACAGTAAGCTGGTACGTAAATTCAACGCAGTTAATTACTTTTGCTATAACAGCACCGCAGGAGTTTATTCCTTTTACTCATATTTTAGTGATTTTACAGGCCGCGCTCGTGCAGCAACTAACGTTAACGAGCCAACCGTTAGCCAAGCAATTGCAAACGCTAAACTTGCTGCAATTAAAAATGGCACGATTGAAAGGTCAATACGATAGACAAAGTTGCCATGAAACATAACAACCATGAAAAAATAGTGACTGTATCAGCAACGATTAATCGCTACGGCAAATGTGAAATCAACGTTGCTGATAACGGGGAAGGAATAGAACCCAGCGCACTTGATAAAATATTCGTACCATTTTTTACCACAAAACCTCATGGCTCAGGAATTGGACTTGCACTCAGCCAACAGATTATCCACCGCCACAAAGGGCGGATCAGCGCAACCTCTGAAGTAGGAAAAGGGAGCTGCTTTAGTGTATTGCTTTAGTGCTTTTCTTTTTGTTAAAGAAAAATAGCAGCAACAAGGAATTAGTCATGAAACTTCCACTTATCGATAACGCCGAGGCAGAGTATATTCCAGCGTTTCTTACCAAGGCAGAAAGCCATTCACTGTATCAATGGTTAATCAAGCACTGTGATTTATCTCAGCCTGAAATCATCACCTTGCCTAACGGCGGAAATACAGAGATTAGCCCCTGGAAAATGATGTTTGTAGAGCCAAGGCTCGAAGATCCAGCGGTGTTTCCTAGCTATCATGGTAGACGCCAAGCATGGCCTGATTTAATTGCATCAATACAGCAGCGATTACAGACTCAAATAGGTATCGAATTTAGTGTCTGTGTCTGTATTTTTTATCCAGATGGTGAAGAGTACATGGACTTTCACAGTGATCTGTCCGCATTTGGGCCAACTAATGTTATCGCTTCTTTGAGCTTAGGTGCCGAGCGCTTGTTTCGAGTTCGTCATCAAGAAAACCCCAATGAACAATTTGAACAGCAGCTAGAAGATGGTTCGTTATTTATTATGGGGAATGGCTTTCAAACACAATTCCAACATGCCATCCCCCCCGCACCTAAAGAGGTTGGCGCTAGATTTAATCTGACCTTTAGGCAGTTTACTTGGCCAAACGTAACATAGGTGAAAAATGAAAGTAGGATTTTATCAATTTGCAGTCAAATATGGTGACCCCCAATACAACCGAACGACCATAGTCGAGGCATTATCACAGGCAGACTTTGATCTCATTGTGTTACCCGAGTTATGTACCTCAGGTTGCCTCTTTCTTAATCACACTCATATGGAGGAGATGGCTGAGGAATTACCTAATTGCACGACTCTCAGCCTACTCCAACCTTTAGCACAGCAGCGACAAGGAACTATCATCGCAGGGATCATTGAAAAAGCTGGTCGTGATCACTTTAATAGTGCAGTTATAGTTAAGCCAGAAGGAGCTGTCGGCGTGCATCGTAAGGTTTTTTTAGCCCCACCCGACAAACGCTTTTTTCAAGCCGGTGATACGTTCAAAGTGCACGAAATAATGGGGGTTAAAGTGGGTATTTTATTATGTTACGACATCTGGTTTGAAGAGGGACTCACCCAACTTACAAAGCAAGGTGTGCAGCTCATTGTGAACCCTTCAAATTATTGTGGCGAAGACAGTCTTGATACAATTAGAAAGCAAGCCAAGAAATATAAAGTCCATATTATTTCATCAAATCGCACTGGTATGGACCACGTTACTGAAACAGGAGTTCAATTTATCGGCCAAAGCATTCTTGTAAGCCCTGATGGTGAAGTACTTATGCTTGGGGATTCAAAGGAGCAGCTTATCACAACCGAAATAGACTGCTTTACCTCGTCATAAAGGTAGCGAGAATTATCACCGTCAGGAGCGGCTCAATTTTGGTTTTGCATCCACTACAATTCTTGATATTATCGCAACTCGTTGGGGAGTAGCCTGCTTCCAATGCTCGGAAGAGTTCGTATCAACATAATTGGCCAAAATGCCATGGTGCGAACACCTCTCGGTTGGCGAGACCATCGATATATCCATGCCTGTGGTCGGGCGTGTGGATGTATCGTGGACTCAAATCGCCTGACCGGAGCAATGTAAATGAATTTCGTCACCCTGCTACTGTTAGCATACGCTATGTCTACCGATGCGTTTGCTGCGGCAATCGCTAAAGGCGCCAGCCTAAAATCACCTCGGCTTACTCAAGCCATAAAAATCGGCCTTATTTTTGGAATTATTGAAGCCAGTGCACCGCTGATTGGCTGGTTAATAGGACAATCTGCTGCAGGCTATGTCGAAGCTTGGGATCACTGGATTGCCTTTATCTTACTGTTCGGACTTGGCGCTCATATGATTTATGAGAGCCTTAAGGGTGATGACGAAGCATCAACTCAACACGCAAAACAGCCTTGGTTCAAAACCATTATCACAGCATTTAGCACTAGTATTGATTCGATGGCTGTCGGTGTCAGTCTTGCATTTGTTGATGTGAATATATGGCTCGCCGCTGCGCTCATCGGCCTTGCCACCACCATGATGGTATCAATTGGTGTGATGATCGGGCATTCGGCTGGAAAGTTTCTAGGTAGTCGAGCTGAAGCCGTTGGTGGGATGATCTTAATCTGTGTGGGAACTTGGTTGCTATATAGCCACCTTTCGATTTAACCTGACTCGCAAAAAAAAAGAGCGGTATATTTACCGCTCGCTTACTTATAACCCTTTACCTTGGGGCTAATGGATTTTAAGCCTTTTTAATCGCTTTCTTCAACTTTTTGATTTTCGCTTCATGCTTTTCAATCTTTGCTTTACGCGCTTTGAGCTCTTTTTTAAGCGCTTTAACATCGCTTTTCTTCGCCATAACTAATCTCCTTTGGTTGTTTTGCGAACACCTACTACCATAGCAAAGTGACTGACAATATCAAACTACACTCGTACTAAGGATCTATCTCCCCCTAAAACAAAACCCCTTGGCATCACGCCAAGGGGTTTTTATTATCCGAAGAGCAGAGTAAACTTTTTACTTCTCTACCGGAAAGCCTCTATCACGCATCAGCGCCTCAACTTCAGCGTCACGACCTCTAAACTTGCGATACGCTTCTGCTGGATCCATTGAGTTGCGAACTGAGAATAGGTAATCCACCAAACGCTGCGCAACTTCTTCGTCGTAGAAGCCACCTGGCGCTTCAGCAAACGCTTCTGCTGCATCAGAAGTTAATACCTCAGCCCACAGGTAACCGTAGTAACCCGCAGAATAACCTTCACCTGAGAATACGTGACCAAAGTGAGTAGTACGATGGCGCATCACTACCTCATCCGGCATGCCGAGCGCACCTAACTGAGACTTTTCGAATGCAACAGGGTCGCCAATCTTGTCAGGATCTGTGGTATGGAAAAGCATATCCATGATAGCCGATCCAAGGTATTCAGTCGTCGCGAAACCTTGGTTAAAGGTTGCTGACTTCTTGATTTTCTCGATTAGCGCTTTAGGCATAGGTTTGCCTGTTTTATAGTGAACCAAGTAACGATTGATCACTTCGTCCGTTGCCAACCAACGCTCCAATAGCTGAGATTGGAACTCAGTGTAGTCGCGCACACCAGAGTTTGAACTTGGATACTTCACATTTGAAGAAAGCGCATGCAGCGCGTGACCAAACTCGTGGAAATAGGTTTCTGCATCTGACCAAGAAATTAAGGTCGCTTCACCTTCTGGTGCTTTCACAAAGTTGGAGTTGTTTGAGCTAAGCACATTTGTTTTACCATCAAATGTTGTATGGCTACGATATGATATGGCCCACGCACCAGAGCGTTTACCTTTACGTGCGAATGGGTCTAGGTACCAAAGACCGATATTATCACCAGTGGTTTTGTCTGTTACTTCCCATACACGAACGTCAGGGTGGAACACTGGTACTGAGCCCTTAGGCACTTCGGTGAACTCAAAGTTAAACAAACGGCCTGCAACATAGAACATTGCTTCGCGCAGATTGTCTAGCTGTAAATAGGCTTTAACTTCGTTAGAATCCAATTGATATTTAGCCTGGCGAACCTTCTCGGCGTAGAAACGGTAATCCCATGGCTTGATGGTAATATCAGCGCCTTCTTTGTCAGCGATCGCTTGCATGTCAGCCACTTCTTCTTTCACACGCGCAATTGCAGCTGGCCATACTTTCTTCATCAGCGCCATCGCGTTTTCAGGCTTTTTCGCCATGCGGTCTTCGAGACGCCACTGCGCATAATTATCGTAGCCTAATAAGTTAACGCGCTCATGTCTCAACTTTAAGATGTCAGAGATAATCGCTTTGTTGTCGTACTCACCACCATTGTTACCACGGTTATAGTAGTTGTTCCATACTTTCTCGCGTAACTCACGCTCTGTTGAGTAGGTTAAAAATGGATCCATGGATGAGCGAGAGTTGGTGATCGCGTACATGTTCGCCTTACCGCGCGCTTTTGCAGCAGCTGCTGCCGATGCAACAAACGACTCAGGTAAACCTGACAACTGCGCTTTAGTGAGGTAAACCACATAGTTTTCTTCGTCTGCAAGGACGTTATTTGCAAACTTAGTATGTAGCTTTGATAGCTCAAGATTAATGTCTGCGTATCGCTTAGCGTCTTCACCTTTTAGCGTCGCACCATTACGAGCAAAGCCGTTATAACGCATCCAAGTGATACGCTGCTCTTCTGCCGTTAACTTTTTATATTCTGCACCTTCATAAACGGCTTTTACGCGTTCAAAAAGCGCTTGATTTTGGGTGATTTTAGAGCTGAACTCTGAAAACTTAGGCACAACTCGCGATTGGATTTCTCTAAACTCTGGGCTTGAAATGTTTGCACTCCAAAGACCATAGTAGGTAAAAACGCGATCCAAAGCGGCACCCGCTTTTTCTAGTGCAACAATGGTATTCTCAAAAGTTGGCTTAGCTGGATTATTGGCTATTGCTTCAATTTCTTTCAAATTATCAGCCATACCAATTTCAAGCGCAGCTTCTAAATCTTCAAGCTTCATTTTGTCAAAATGAGGAACACCTTGATAAGGACCTGAAAACTCCTGCAAAAGCACGTTATCATATTGCTTACTTTGCAGTAATTTTACTGGTTCTTGGCTTTGGTCTGCAGTGCCCGCACAACCCGCAAGGGCTAAACATACGGCTGCACTCAATAATGTGATGGAAGGTTTGAACATATTGTTTCATCGCTTGTTGTTATCGTGGGTAAGATATTACGGATCGTCTCTAAAAGTGCAATCGCTTTGCGGGAGAAACAAGGTTCTCTGCGATGGGGCAGAAATGTTAGAGTTCATAGTAGCTTAAAGACACTAACACTACAGTGAGTAGAGTTTTTTCATGGGTTGTTACAATTTACCTTGAAAATTTAACTAAAATCAGCCAAGTTAGTAAAAAACTGATCTATGAGAAGAAATAATGGAAGTTGGTATTTTTATCTATGACGGTGCGGAGTGTTTAGATTTTTGTGGTCCGTTTGAGGTATTCAACACCGCAAAGCGATTTATCGAAACGCCTATCAATGTCAGTCTTGTTGCGCCAAGTCATGTTCCTGTTACCTCGCGTGGCGGCATGAGTGTAAACCCCCATTACAGTATCTACTCGCATCCAAAGTTTGATTTGCTCATCGTAGTCGGCGGACTTCATCACCAAATTTGCGGAGATCACAACGTACTTAATTGGCTTGCAGAAACAGCCAATCATACCTCTCAGTGCGCATCCGTTTGTACAGGTGTGTTTTTATATGCCGAAGCAGGCCTCATTGATGGCAAGCGAGTCACCACCCATTGGCAAGATATCGACGATTTGAAAGAGCAATATCCCTCTTTGGAAGTGGTTGAAGATGTAAGATTTATCATGGATCAAAATTTTACTAGCTCAGCGGGTATTTCGGCAGGTATTGATATGAGTTTAGAGCTGGTGAAAAAACGCTTTGGGCAATCTATTGCTAGGAAAACAGCAACGCAAATGGATTACGACTGGCCTAGGGATTAATAATGGAGAGTCTCACCATTATTAATTCTACTATGCGAGGCTCTAGTCACTGCTAATACCCGCAAGCTCTAACTCACTCACACGTTTTTTCGCAAACACGACGACTTTATCGTATTCACTTTGCGTCTGTGCCAAATGCGATTTACATTGCCCCGCTTGATGTTCTCGCGCATAAGCCTCTATTTTATCGAGCAGCTCAAAGAGTGCTTCTGCGGCTAAATCACCAGCTTGACCTTTAAGTGCATGACTGTATTTTGCCGATGCGTCACAATTACTATTTTTTATACTCAATACAAGCTGTTGCATTTGATTTTCAGAGTCACTCAGAAACAAAGTGTATACCTGTTTAAGTAACTCATCATCTCCAGAGAGCCGTTCAAGCACGTTAGCTTCGTTTATCGGCTGTTTCGCTTGTTTTTCTTCTTCGCTTTCGAACGGATGAATAAGCACAGAGTCATCATCCTTAGCATGAACACCGAGCGCATCTAGCACGTCAAATAACTGTTCGACGACCACGGGTTTAGTCACAAACTCATCCATTCCCGCGTTTAAACAACGTTCTTTTTCACCCGCAAGCGCACTGGCTGTCATCGCAATAATGATTGCATCTTTATACTTATCACCACCTTGACCTTGACGAATTGCCCTTGTGGCCTGATAACCATCCATTCCGGGCATATTGCAGTCCATAAAAATAGCGTCAAAGTTAACTTCTTGATGCTCAAATAGCAGTAGTTTATTCACGGCATCTTGCCCATCAATGGCAAAACTCACCTTAGCCCCTTGTCCTTCTAAAATGCCTTTAGCCACAATCCGATTGATTTGATTGTCGTCTACCACCAAGAAGTGACAACCTGCGACCAAGTTACCGTTTAACGCGACTGTCTCACCTGACTTCTTCAAGCTAGGTTGCAATCTAAATGCTTTATTTAAGTCAAATAGCGCGACAAACTCTCCAACTCGAAGAGGTGCGGAGATGTGTACTATGTTCTCGGAATCGTTAATATTTTGAAGCTCATCCCCCACTAAAATAAGTTTCTCAAAGTGATTTTGAGTCGATTTCACTTGAATATAATCTTGCTCATTTGTAATGATGCATATATCACTCTGCAATTCTTTATCAAGGTACTTACCACCACATTTAGCGATAAGTTTCGCGATAGTGTTTGACTCTAATGTTGTATTACTAAACACGGAGACAGTTTTGCCTGCCAACACTTCAGGCACGTTGATCGGCTTAGTTTGCGCACTAGAAAACGGTAATTCAAACCAAAACTTACTTCCTTTAAATTTTTCACTTTCAAAATGAATATGGCCGAGCATTTTTTCAACTAGTTGCTTGCAAATAGAGAGTCCAAGACCTGTACCACCAAACTCGTTTGAGGTATTAGCAGATTCTTGACTAAACGATTGAAATAGCTTGTTATGATTAGCCTTTTCAATTCCAACCCCAGTATCTTCAACTGTGACTTTGAGCCATACAGTGTCATCTAACTGTTCTGTGATGACGGTCAACTTCACATGACCTTTTTTGGTAAATTTAATCGCGTTACTAAGGAGGTTATAAATTATTTGTTTAACCCGCGCAGCATCACCGCATAGTTCAATATGCGCTAAACCAGTTTGGTCTAGAATATAAGTGATCCCCTTTTCCTTAGCTTTAGCCAACATAGAAAGCGCGACATGTTCAATTACAGAAAGCGGATTGAATGGTTCATTATCAATATCCAGCTTGCCCGCTTCAATCTTCGACAGGTCCAGTACATCGTTAATTAACGACAAGAGCGTAGTCGAGCTCGTTTCCATCATTTCTAGGTACTTATGTTGGTGCTTAGTAACAGGTTCTTTCCTCACCAAGTTTAGAGACCCTAAAATACCGTTGAGGGGCGTCCTCATTTCATGGCTGATAGTGGAAATAAATGCACTTTTCACTTCCGACGCTTTAGCTGCTTTATCCCGAGCGACCACCAGCTCTTTAGTACGATCCTTCACCTCTTGTTCCAGTCGCTCATTTGCACCAACTAACTGTGCTTCCGCTTCTTTCTTAGCGGTGATGTCTTCAACGAATAGCGCGACCCCCTTAACTCTCCCATTACTTGCATATATGGGTGATAAATTAAGAGAAATCCAAAGCCCATCTTGCTCTGTAACTTCTAGCAATAGTTCTTTTGGCTTAACACATTCTCCACGCAAAGTTGTGTTTGAGTTGTAGTTAATAAATTCATATATCGGGGTTGGTAATAAGCGCGCGCTAGAACCAATTCGGCCATCATTTAGCTGTTTAAAAAACCGTTTTGAAGTTTCATTATAACTCGTCAACTTAAGGTTAAAATCGAAACCAAGCACGCCATCTGATGCGCCATCTAAAATCGCCTTAAACTCCGCTCGCGTTGAATCGAGCGCACGTAAACTGCTCGTATATTGCCAAAACGCAAAAAAGACTAGAGCAAATACACCGCAAGCAATAGCGAGTAAAACATAGGTCGTTAACCGTTTTTCATTGAGGCTCTGCTGATAAGCGGCAAAAGGGATAAGGTTAACGAGCTTAACTTCTAGGTTATTAAAGTTAGCCCCTTCAACCTTGTTAATGAGCGCTAAAAATTGCTCTCCCGTCGACTTGTCTTCCACTAGCTGAACTTTACTGGACCATGGTGTCACGCGATATAATGTTTGAAAGTTGACTTCGGGGTTTACGTCTTTGCTGTATCGTAGCGAAAATTCTGGGTGATAAATAAAAGAGTCATCTGCACCTAAAAGTATCACTTGTTGCATACTTGGCGCTTGAGAGACAATTCTCTCAATCATCTTTTCAGCATTAGTATTAATTACCAATATACCAAATAAGTCGTTATCTATATCGTAAGTCGGTAGAGTAAAGCGTTTGGTGGGTTGAAAAGGCGTGACAACTTGTCCGTGCTCGCGATTTAGGTTAATAGTTGTAGAGTAGATAGTACGTTCTGGCAGTTGTAGTGCTTGAATAAAATAATCACTTTCGCTCTTATCCTGTAATTTGCTATCAGGTACAGCGATAACCTGCCCTAGCTGTCGCTCGACCCTAACCATCTCAACTCCTGTATGGGCATCAAGTAGGCGGATCTGGTTAAGACCATCATACGAATATAACATTGACCTAAAAATCGTGCTTAGTCGTGCCCGCCAAACATCAAGTGGAGTGTTTTCTTGAGGGTCGATACCATCGTTTTTTTCCGCTCTGGCGATCCCCTGAATTGGCGGAGTATCTAGCAGAAAATAAAGAAACCGGCGGTTATCATCAATCTCTCCCAAATAAATATTGTTTTGCGCCAAATGAACTTGCTCTAACCGTTGGTAAAAACTCTCGTTAAGATCGCGATGGATACTATTTTCAAAATATAAGATGGCGCTCACCATCACGGCAAGCAGCAGTATAATAGCGCCCTTAGCAATATTGGAAGAAGACACATTTTCTCCTTGGACAGTGGCCTGAGTGTTAGGCATAAAGACCTAAAATGCGTTTGCACTTAAGCACAACAGGCAGCTACAAGCAAACGCATTATTAAATCTAGTTCAAATAGCCACAAAGACAAAGGTTCCTTAGCATGGACTCAGAATAATAAGTCAGGTCATTTACAACGAAATACCTTTACGATTATGAAAACGGTGATAATCAATGCTTGGCCCTTCTGGTACTACTTGGGTTGGATTGATCATCGTATGGCTAAAGTAGTAGTGTCTTTTAATGTGGTAAAAATCAACTGTATCTGCAATACCTTGATGTTGATATAAGTCACGCACATACGCCGAAATATTGGGGTAATTTTCGATTTGCTTAATGTTGCACTTGAAGTGACCATGATACACGCTGTCGAAACGGATGAGAGTCGTAAATAATCGCCAGTCGGCTTCCGTTAATTGACCTTTTACAAGATAACGTTGCGCAGCTAGCCTTGCTTCGAGCTTATCTAGTGCGTTAAATAACGCGCTTACCGCATTGTGATAAGCATCTTGGGTTGTCGCAAACCCGGCCTTGTATACACCATTATTGATATTGTGATAAACAAACTCATTTATTTCATCGATTTCATGCTGTAGCGCCTCTGGGTAATAATCGGTATCGTTTCCCGTTATCTGGTTAAACGCACGATTAAACATACGAATGATTTCACTCGATTCGTTGCTCACGATTTGCTCCGTTTGTTTATCCCAAAGGACTGGCACCGTGACTCGACCCGAATAATTTGGGTCGTTTTTCGTATACAGCTGATGCATAAAACTGAGCTGATACAAGCTATCACCGACTTCTGGACGCTGACTCGTAAAGCGCCACCCTTGGTCCAACATATCAGGGTCAACAATCGATACGTCGATATGCGCCTCTAGCTGTTTAAGCTTTCGGAAAATGAGCGTTCTATGAGCCCAAGGGCATGCAAGCGAAACATACAAATGGTAACGTCCGGACTCGGCTTTAAAGCCCGCTTTACCCGTTGGCCCCGCACTGCCGTCTGCTGTTACCCAATTTCTTAGCTTTGCAGACTCACGCTCAAACTTGCCTTGGCTACTTTTTGTGTCATACCACTTATCGTGCCATTGACCTTCGATTAATAATCCCATGTAAACCCCCTATACAATGTCGCCGAAGCGTCCTTGTTGATAATCTTTTACCGCTTGATGAAGCTCCTGTTGAGTATTCATCACAAATGGTCCCATATGCGCTATTTTTTCATTAATTGGCTGTCCTGCAAGGATCAAAAAGCCAACATCATCCGTCGCTAAGAGAGCGAGGTTTTGACTTGGGTCAAGCTCAAGCAACGTTTGCTCCCCATGGTTTTCAAATCTGCCCGAGTGAATGTAGATCATCACCTTGCCGAACTGAGCCAGTTCAAGGTGCAATTGACTTCCCGCAGTTAAGGTCACATCTGCAAGTGCTCCCTCCCCTGCAAGAGACTGTAATGATGATGTAAGTACTTCGCCCTCCACTTGCCATGCGCCCGCCAGTGCTTTGAAATAACCTGCTTTTGCTATCGCTTTTTGTGGTGCAGGGTGCTCAGTTGTATCTTGATATCTAGGCGCTCGCATTTTGTCTTTTGCTGGCATATTTAACCAAATTTGAAAGCCATGCATGCCCTCTGCGTCACTTAGCGGCATTTCTGAATGCACCACACCACGCCCGGTACTCATCCACTGCACATCTCCACTGCGAATGGCTTTGACATTACCCATTTGATCTCTATGCTCAAAGCCGCCTTTACGAATATAGGTAAAGGTTTCAATGCCTCGGTGTGGGTGCGGTGGGAAGCCAGCCATAAAGTCACTGCGATTATCTGACTTTAATTCATCAATCATGAGATAAGGATCTAGGGCCTGTTGACCTTTGCTGTTTGACTTTTGTTCTCCTGAGTGTGTTTTGGTCGCGACGCTCGACTTGCCGCCTAGTAATCTAGGCAAAAGTTGAGCAACAATGAACAAAGCGCCCTCAGGTGAACCCATAGGTCATC
>NZ_PNDS01000136.1 GCF_005886535.1 Pseudoalteromonas sp. S2755 | reverse complement strand
AGCACTGAGCAGCCCCCCTCACTAGATATAATAAAAAATGCAATAATTCTCCAACCAATTTTAAGTGTTAAATACCATATTAGCGTCGTTAAAAATTTGTTATTTAGAACAACTAAATAGCAAAATTTTTGCCTTGCCTACATGGATGTAGGTACCTTGGCGTGAGCAGGATGCGGAAGCGGTGTTATCGACAAGACTTTCTCGCCTTAAAAGAGATCTCTTAGTTATGCAAGTCGGTATTCGTGATAGTAAGTGAAGGGTTGTACTGTGTTTGAGTAACCTGAATTGGACAATAAAAAGATTGGCTTTTATTGAACAAGTCTCAGGTTAAATAACAAAAAGGTGTAACACAGTGAAAATAAGTATTCCAAACGATGTAATTTCTGCGCCTATTTCAACACAGCCAGAGCAACAATTATGGAGCGGTTGTGGTGATATGTTATTTATCGATCATGATGCTGGGAAGCTTGCAATTAAGCGCACTAAAGTCCCCAGTGACATTGCACATCAGAGAATTGAACAATCTTCAGTGGCGCTTTCGCGTAAAGCTAAGTCTTATCAGGTAGAACGTCACTTTTACAAACATCATGCATGCGAGCTACTCTCGCCCTGCAATACACCGAGCTATTTGGGAGAAGGGGTAAATGAAGGGATGGATTACATCATCTTTAGAGACTTCTCAACTCAAGGTTTTTCGCAAACTACTAAGCCGTCCGAATCACAAATATTAGCGGTGATAGGGTGGTTAGCTAAATTCCATGCTCACTTTTTACAAAGCCCCGCAGAGCATGTGTGGGAACAAGGAAACTATTGGCACCTAGATACACGGCCAGATGAGCTTGAGCGAATGCAACACAGTAGTATTAAACAAGCGGCACCTCGATTACGAGATCGTATCAAAAATAGCCATTGGCATACTTGGATCCATGGCGACGCTAAACTTGCTAATTTTGCCTTCAACGGTGACCAAGCACTAGGATTCGATTTTCAGTATGTCGGAAAGGGTATTGGTGTGTCGGATTTAATGCTGTTTATTACGTCTGTACTGGACGAAAAAGCGCAGCTCCTCCATGCCGATGAGTATCTCAAGTTGTATTTGGATATGTTGAGAATAGAATTATTGGGCAAAGCGGCCTCGATTGATATTGCTCAGATCCTTTCCGAGTGGGAATTGTTGTGGCCGGTAGTGTGGGCTGACTTTTATCGTTTTCTGCTGGGTTGGAAACCGGACCATGTAAAAATTAATGATTACATGAAATTTCAAACGGAAATTGCATTACAACAGGGATAACCAATGGCTATAGCCTTATTCAGTGCGTTAAATTGGGCTGCATTTGATTTTTTACGAAAAAGGCTAGCAAGCCATTATTCAGCCGCGCAAATGTCGGTGATATTTAGTCTCTTAGTCTTACCTGCATACATTGGTTATTGGTTGGTTGTTGACAAACAGCTCCCAAGTTCCGCTTATTTAGCGCCTGCGATAGCGAGCGGAGTTTTGGCTGCAATTGGTAGTGTAAACTTTATTCAGGCACTTGCGCTTGGACGAATGGCGGTTATTCTGCCTCTTTTATCCATCACTCCAGCACTTGCTGGCGTGTTTGCTTGGCTGCTGCTCGGAGAACCTTTAACCGTACTGCAGTCAGTGCTAATTGCTGCGATTGTCTTCGCTTCGTTTTTATTGCAAGGAGGCAGATTCTCTTTTCAAGAGCCTGGTGCAAAACAAGTTGCAATCACCTCTGTTTGCTGGGGGCTTTGTATCGTGTTCGATAAAGAGGCTTTGCAATACAGCTCGCTTTCTTTTCATGCTGGGTTTCTAACCTTTATGGTATTTTTTGTTAATCTGATCTTGCTCCGACCACAGTTTAAAAATCAAAATTTCCGCGCACATTGGTTACTCTGGGCTATTTCTTCGGTGGTATTCGCTGCTGCGGTTCTCTTTCAATTGCAGGCGTTAACGGAAATTCAGCCGGGGCTTGTTGAGGGGTTGAAAAGAGCCATTGGCATAGTCAGCGCGAGTATGCTTGGGATGTGGTTTTTTAAAGAGGCAATTTCAACAAAAGAATGGCTTATGATCTCTGTTATTCTGTGTTGTAGTGCAATGTTGGCGTTAAATAGTGGCGCTTAAGCGCCACTTAAAACAACGCGCTTATTTACATTGCGCGACTTTAGTCCAAACGTTTGAGTAGATTTCAGGGCTTGCGCCTTGTGACCAGAACGTAGCACGGTATTCAAAGCCCTTGAATGAAACTCGGTCGCCCGTATTATAGAACTTAGTTGCACTCCATTCTTGGATACCATTACACCCAGCCGGTGCATCACTAACGGTAACTGCTAGGGTCTTAGAAGCAGTTCTGTTGTTTGCAGCTGTCACAGTGAGTGTCACTTGATATGTACCAGCACTAGCGTAGGTGTGTGATGGGTTGGTTTGTGAGCTTGTTGCACCGTCACCAAACTCCCACTGATAACTACCTGCTGTTGATTGGTTGTTAAATGTCGCTGTGAGGCCGGACACGCTGAAGTTAAAGTTTGCATTGACTGCACCTGAGGTATCACAACCATTATTTGTTAAATAATCAACCGCCGCTTTTGCTTGTACAATACCATAGCCGTAAGAAGTATCACGGCCTGCTTGGCCTTTGTCTTTTGCTGTTGTATTCAACACTTGGCGAATTTGCTGAGCAGTACATTGTGGGAAGTGGCTCCACACTAAGGCAGCGACACCAGAGACATGCGGCGTTGCCATTGAAGTCCCGCTAATACTGCGATACGCGCCATTATTCCATGTTGAGTTTACACCAACACCTGGGCCTGCAATTTCTACTTGGCTGTTGTATTGAGAGAAAGAGGCTTTTGACTCAGAACTGTCTACTGCTGCTACAGACACGACTGCATTATACGATGCCGGGTAGCTCAACGAGCTATTACCCGCGTTGCCAGCAGCTGCAATATGTAGCATGCCGCGCTGATAACTTTGTTCAAACGCATTACGCTCTGCTGTAGAGCTGCCGCTACCACCTAAACTCATGCTGGTTACATTGGCGCCAGCCTGCTCACACTGTTCAATTGCTTTAATGAGATCGGAACCATATGCCCAGCGGCCTTGGTCATTAAACACCTTAACAATATGAAGACCTAGTTGCCCTGATGGATTTACCCCAACTACACCTGTACCATTACCACCTAAAGCGGCGATTGTGCCGGCAACGTGTGTTCCGTGACCGTTACCATCGTTACTCCACACACCTGTGTCGTAGTTACCATAGCCGTCATTACCAGTAACGCCTGTGCTAGGTAAGTCTTGATGACCTAGCGTATAACCTGTATCCATAATACAGACTTTACGGTTGCCGCTGTAGCCATCAGATACTTGGTTAGCTTGCACCATATTAATACCGTAAGGTGTGGTTTCAGCAAGTAAATCAATTGCTGAAGTTTCTACGCTTGGCAAATAACGTTTAGGGTCAATTTCTACTTGCGCAACATTGCCGCTTGCTTGTAGCTGTTGCATTTGCGCAGAAGAAACTTCGGCGACATATGCATTAATGCTTGGCAACGTGTTGACTGCAGCACTGCCTAAGGTTGAGTAGGCTGCTTCAGACAACGCCTGCGCTTTAAACTGTGCCGCTTCTGCTTGATTTAAGCGCACTGGTAGAACATTTGGTGTTGCACTGTCTTTTAACGTGACGATAACGCGCTGTGTATCTGCGTGAGCAACTGAAAGGCTTGCACAAACGCAGGCACTGAGGGTTGAAAGCTTAAGAAGTTTTACTACTGTATTACTGTTTTTCATATTTCACCTGTTTTACATGTTGTTTACGTTTGTTACTAAAACAGGTGTTGACATCGCTGTCAATGTGTAAGGATTAGGCAGGTTTAAATTGCATGATCTTTCTTGGTTCTGTTTAATGCATTAATTAATCTTTCTTAAATTCTCAGTTTTTTATATTATTATTGTGATTATTTTTATTAAGTGAGTGAGTTAGTTCTGTAATGGTAAATTGCGCTGGATCGTTAATGTAACGTAAAAAGTCCAGGTGTTCAGGAAAGTTTCCATGTATGGCATGATACAAAGGTAGGGAAGCGTCATTCAACGATTCGAAAATAGGTAAGGTTACGCTGTCTATTGGTGTGAAGTCTCTATGATATTGTGCTAGTCGAGCTAAGGTATAGGCCCCAAGCAATACATGCCCTCCAATCGAAACATCTAACTTAGGCGCAATACCTTCATCCCAGTTAATCCCACCTATGACGATCTTACGGTTTAATTCTTTAGCAGCGAGTAATGCGCCATAAGCAATAGGATCATTGGCAGCCCAAACTGTTGTGATTGCGGGATCTCGCTGTAACCACGCTTTAGTGAGTCGATAAGCTTCATTCTGAGACCATTGACAATTTGCCTCTGCGATTAATTCTAGCTCTGTATGGTGCTCAAGATAAGCACGCATGCCTTTTTGTCGGTCTAATGCCGCAGTCGTCGCCACGTCACCTAGCAAAGCTAATACATGTTGCGATGGATTGGAGGACCTAAGCGCTTTTCGCGCAAGTTGACGCATTAATTTAAAACCAGCTTGGAAATTGTCTGGCTCAATGGTGCCAATAATTTGGTGTCCTGCCTTTAACAAAGCCACTTCCTCTGTTTTGGTCGGTCCATTAAGCAAGAAAATAATCTTAATGTTGGTGGCTTTAGTGTTTAACAAATAGGGAACGACACTCGACTTTTCGTTAACCAGCACAAGGTAATCAGCATCACTTTTCAAGGCTTGCTCTACGAGCGATTTCATCAAAATATGGTTGCGCTGTGCATAGCTAATTTTAAGGGAAATATTCATGTTAGCAGCGGCCGCAGTCATCACGTTGCTGACGTTATACCAAAAGTCCCCAGTAGGGTTTTTTGTTGCAAAGCCGGGGTTTACAAATTGAACGTTGAATCGTTGTGCAGATAGCACGGCCATCGGCGATAAGAGTAAAAAGATGAACAACAATTTTCGGATCATAAGTCTCTACATTTTTGATATTCAAAAGTGTGCTGCTAAATACGCTACAAGTATAGCTTACGCTAGAATCGTAGCGTTATCTGCCTGTGTTTTGAATGCTATTTAGGATCAGCATATTTTTCATAGCATTGAATTTAGCTCATGCGTTAATTGCTTTATACTAGCGGGCAAAGAGTAAGGGGACTTTGATGAGAAAAATCGTATTTATATTCGTGTTGTTGTTTTCGATGTCAGGGGTTGCGCATGAGTCAAGTGAGCTGAATAAAACCATGAAGGAAATGGGGCATATTTATAAGCAGGCTATGGAAGCGCAATCAGCTCAAGAAATGCAAGCGCACTTAACTGAGCTAACGACACTCGTTAATGAAAGCAAGCAATTTCAGTTTAAGCAAGAGGTGTCTGCCGAGTCAGTTGAGGGCTTGAATAAAGTACTCGAAACCATTACTAAAGCGAGCCAAGAAGTAGACTCAGGAAAAGTTGAGAAAGCCCGTGAAATGCTATTAAAAATTGATGAGTTGAGAAAGCAATACCACAAACTACACGAGCCGCCGAGCTTTTGGGAATTATTATTCGGTAGTTAACCTGAGATTCGAATAGTTATCCTATCGCTGTGGTTATTTCTTGTTCTATCACAACAGCTTGACTTATCGATCTTGGCTTTAGTTGAGCATGACAAAATACTAGCGAGCCGTGGCTTTACCTCTCAGGCTCGTTAGTCCTCCATAAGATCCAAAATCGATGAAATAGCGTTATCCTTTTCTGCACTTATTAGAAATTACGCAAAAATCTACTCAAAAGAAGTTGCATTATCAATTGGAACGATCCAGTATATTTGTTTTTAATCTGGGAAATTTCAATGAAAACCTCCTCATTAGCCAGTCTAATTTTACTTTCATCTTGTAGCTCCTCATTAGCGAATGCCAATGCGCTCTACGACATCACCGAACGCGATACATTCTCTGTAACGAGTGACGTAAAGGAGCAAATCCAAGGTGAGGGGATAGAGCAATTAGTTGATAGGTCGTTAAAAAGCAAATTCTTATCTAAGCAATCTAGCGCCGAGATTGTATTTGATTTGAAAGACGTAAAAGCGCTTAGACAATATCGTCTCACCTCAGCCCAAGATGCACCCGCCCGAGACCCAAAGCATTGGACTGTAGCCGTGTCTATAGATGGTAAGGCATGGCAAGAGGCTGATAAGCGCAACAATATGGTATTTTCAAGGCGAGGTGAAACACTCGCTTTCAACCTACCCAAAACAACGGATGCGAGGTACGTACGCTTTACTGTAGCACAAGAAGGTAAAACACAGTGGGGCGACCGCTTTTTGCAAATCGCTGATCTGGCGCTCTATGCACAAACAAACTTACCGCTGGCAAATTTTACTGCAGATAAAACCGTCGCCAAGCTTAATGAGCCAATTTCTCTGCAGTCGATATCTGCAAACTCACCTACAGAGCTGAGTTGGAGGGTTGAGGGCAAAACGATGCTGCCAACCACAAAAAGTGTTGAAGTAGTTTATGACAAGCCAGGTAACTACTATGTTACTCTAATGACTAAAAATGCGCATGGCTCCGATCTTAAAACCCGTGCGAACTATTTAAAAATATACGATCCAACTCAACCATGGAAAGGCTTTGAGCCGCCAAAGGTCAAAGTGGTTATCGAAGATACTGAGTCGGCAGGGTCGAAACGCCTGCAAGCACTATTTCCTGATATAGCCAGTACGGTGGATGACGTAACTCGCCAACTGGCCCCAAGGTTGTACAAACACTTTGCAGAGCTGCCAGAGTTTGAGCAAGTCACATTTAGGCTGAAGTGGATGGACACAATAGCGTATCGCTCTGGAGACGAAACAAATATGGAAATTGTGTTTAGCTCAAAGTACATCACCGAAAAGCTCGCCGCACAGTCTGATGAGCAAGTGGAATACGAACTCCTTGGTGTGCTCTGGCACGAACTTACCCATGGATATCAGCTATTTCCAAAAGAGAGAAGTTATTCTGAGCCCGATGTACATGCATTTATTGAAGGAATGGCGGATCTCATTCGCATTCAAGCGGGATACCATAAAACCCGTTCACCTAAGCCGTCGGATTCTTGGGTTGGTGGATACACAAATACCGGGTTCTTTCTCGCATGGCTCGCTGAGTCACATCCAGATTTTGCCTATCGTTTTAATCAAACTGCGGTAGAAATAGAGGATTGGTCATTTGAAAATGCAATAAAGTCAGTGACAGGAGAGTCTCTTGATAAGCTCTGGTCTCGCTATCAAAGTGAGCTAACTGCTAAGAAATTGCAGTGAATCAGTAAGGACTAAATAATTATAATTTGTCATCACTGTGCTGTAAATGTACATAATTTGTTGACAGACTTGTTTTATTGCTCATAATTGGAACGTTCCTTTTTTGTGTTTCAGCCTAAAGCTTTGTTGGTTTTGCTACGGGAGAAATAAAATTTTAATAAAAAATTGGAACGTTCCTTTAAATTGTGGGGGTCTTATGACAACAATAATGTATAAACATAGCCTGATCGCCGCTGCTGTTCTTGCAGCGGTAGCAACTAACTCAGTAACAGCCGCAACAGATGAACAAGCAGAAGAAATAGAACGTGTTGAGGTGACAGGATCGCGTATCAAGCGTATCGCCATTGAAGGTGTGACCAATGTTCAAAGTCTCTCTTCCGCTGATATGGTCAGAAGTGGCTTTAACACAGTATATGACGCACTGAGTAGTATTTCAGCCGCCAATGGCGCTGTTCTCGGTGAAGTAGAAACTGGCTCCTATACACCTGGTGCCAAAGAGTTAAACCTATTAGGCGTTGGACCTGAATACACACTTATTCTTGTTAATGGCAAACGCTTGGCCTATTACCCAATGCCTTACGGTGGCCAAACCAATTTTGTTAATCTCGATATGTTGCCAACGGCGATGGTAGAACGCATCGATATTCAATCTGGCGGCGGCTCTGCAATCTATGGTTCAGACGCAATGGCTGGGGTAGTCAATATTATTACCAAAAAAGGTATGGACGAGCATGTCGTTGAAGCATTCTACGGCCAAGATACCTATGGTACGGGTGATAAAAAAGGCTTGTCGTTTGTTGGTGGTTTTGAGCAAGACAACTTTACGTTTGACTACTCACTAGAATACAAGACGGAAGAGGCGCTAACTGGTGCCGACAGACCTTTTCATGACAGCGTTTGGGATAATCCAGACCCAACAAACAAGCGAGAGCTTAATCGTTCAATTACTGTATGGGCAGAAAACACCGAGTTCAAAAATCAATATTCAGCGCAGTACTGCAACACTGATGACAATCCACACCCGACTGCAGTTCAGCACTTTATTAGCCGCAATGATTACGGCCTAAGCTGTGGGTGGGATGAAACCGGTAACAATTTGCTCCGTAACCAAGTTGAAACCATGAGTTTGTATATCAACTCGGTGTACAGTATCAACGACGAACACAGTTTTTTTGTTAACGGATTTTATATCGATCAAGAAAAGAAAGGAGCACGAAATCCGTTCTTCTTTGCTCATGCAGAGTCAATTCACGGATCTATGTTTTGGGATCCTGATATCAAAAATAAAGCTGGTGGCTACGGCGCTCCAGTTAAGTATATGTGGCGGATAGTGAATGATTCAGAATATACAAATGATGGTTTAGGTCGGGTATACGATGATAAATCTTATTCATTTAGTTTTGGTCTTGAAGGGGAGATAGCAGATTACTATTACTCCGTTGGCTTCAGCCGTTCACAATACGATTTCTCTGATAGGTACTTGCACCACACGGTTGAAGGAAATAACTGGCTAAAAGGACCAAAGTTGGGAGAGGTTGATGGTATGCCAATCTACCGTCCAAATTACCAAGCTTTTTTTGCGCCTCTGACCCAGGACAATATGTATAACATGGCTGATTGGGCAACCTACGATGGCTTGTCGTTTAATGAAACTCTAACTGCAGATCTGTCTGGGGATTTATTTGAATTGCCAGCAGGATTTGTGTCTTTTGCAGCGTATATTGAGCTGATGAAAGAAGGGACGAGCGCGACGCCAGATAGCAGAATATTAAATAAAGAATTTGTCGGTCTAACAGGTGTTATCACCGATGGTGAACGTAACCGTTATGCAGCTGCGACAGAATTTATGATCCCTATTACTGAACAGATCTCTAGTGAAATAGCGCTGCGTTATGACCACTATGATGATATTTCTGATGTTGGTGGGGCATTCACTTATCAAGTCGGTTTTAAGTATTCTCCTACTGACGCGCTGATGCTAAGAAGTGCGTATGGCACAACGTTCCGTGGTCCTAGCATGAGCTCAGTATATCAAGGGTTTGCTGGTAACTTTGGACGAGGCTCGGACAGAGTGATTGCAGATGCATGTCTACGTTTTCAAACCACAGGGGATCCCGCTCAATATAATGCTGATGCATTAACTATCAGCTGTGCAGACTTAGACACAACAAATAGCAATGAGCCAAAGCTAGATGCTGACTTTGAGACAATCTCGGCAGGCGATCCAACTTTAAAAGAAGAGTCTGGTCATTCATTAACCTTTGGTCTGGTGTATGAGTACTCCCCTGAGCTGTCATTCAATGTTGATGTTTATGACATTGTCTTAAAAGACAAAATTACTCGACTTGGGTCTGGCGAAATTCTTGATAACGTCTGGAAATGTGAAAACGGCCTAATTGATTCATCCTCTGCTAAATGCGCCAATATGCAAGACAGAGTACAGCGTTTTAACCAAGATGGTCTGGCAACCGACTGGTTAGGGAACACGAAAAAAGGGTTACCGTACACCGCAGCAATTATCAGAGAAGGTTATATAAACGCTGCGGAAAGGCAGCATGGCGGTGTCAACTTTGGTGTGAAGGGCACGTTTGAGTCAGAACTTGGTGAGTTTATTTATAAGCTTGATTACAGCCATGTTTTAAAGAAAAAAGAAAAGCTTCGTCCCGAAGATCCGCTTGAAGATGTGTTAGACAGTCAAGATAACTATAACTTCAAAGATATGGCATCGTTTAACCTGACTTGGCAGTTGGAAAAGACCGCAATTTCATGGCAGGTAAATTATAAAGGAAAAAATTGGAACGGTGCTGATTTTGGTCAAAGAGAAAAGTTACCAGCATGGATAAAGCATAACCTAACCATTGGTCACTATATCAATGACAACACGCGAGTGATGTTTACGGTTCAAAACTTATTAAATGCAATGCCACCTCAGGACGACTCGTTTAGAAGTTACCCATTCTATAAAGCGGGTAATTATGACACGAACGGGCGCGAGTTCTTACTAAAAGTTAACTACCAATTTTAATAATAAAGGGTAACGAAATGAGAAAATTAATGCTATCAGCGGTGGCAATGGCCGTCGCTGCGACACTAATAGGCTGTAATGATGGGTCTGAATTTGTTGAACGTGACAAGCCTGAACAAACTCAATCATCTGGGCAGCCAGACTCTGGTGCACTGCGTAATATCACCTTAGATACTGGGGTTGAGATAGAGGCTATTTTAGCAGATGGTGTACAAGCCTCACCTGCAGGTGAAAGTGTCGACAAACTTATCGACGCTAACACGAGTACAAAATTCCTGGCTTTTGCGTCAAACGTCACTGTAGTGTTTAAAGCCGCTACAGAGATTGAACTTAGAGAATATAGCTTTACGTCAGCAAACGATGAAGCGAACCGAGATCCAAAACAGTGGGTAGTATATGGCTCAAATGATAAATCAGAGTGGATTGAGCTGGACTCAAGAGCGGGAGAAATATTCTCTGCTCGAGGACTGACTCGCAATTTTGAATTGGCCGAAAGCGGCGAAAAGTATCGCTATTTCAAATTTGATTTAGTACATGGTGGTACAGATAGCTATGGTGCTGATATTACGCAACTAGCGGAACTCGAAATCAAAACGGTATCGGATATTCCTATCGTCGCATTTAATGCGACAAACACGACTCCTGAAGTCTCTGAGTATATTGTTTTTAGAGATGAGTCGCTAGTTAACCCGACTCACTGGCAGTGGACGTTTGAAGGTGGTATTCCTGCGACAAGTACAGAGCAAAGCCCATTGGTTAAGTTTGAAGCTTTAGGGCCAAAAACCATTACACTGGTTGCGAGTAACGACAAAGGGGAAGCGACATTAGTTCAGCAAGACTTTATCCGTGTGTGGGATCCAGTCTCGCCATGGGCAGGGTTTCCAGAGCCTGTGATTGAAGTAAAAAAGGAACTACCAGAGCACCCAGGACAGCGGGCGCTTGAACGTGCGGTACCAGATCTAAATGCCCTTATTCATGAAATCTCTTTGAAGATTGCCAAGCGCTTATTTAATAATGTAACCGAAATCAACGTTTTTGAGCACGTTACTTTTATCACCGGAGACTTTGATGCGCCGGCATCAAAGGCCGGTGAAGGCAAATTTATGGAGCTTAGGTTTGATGTTAAGCACATCGCCAACCTAGAGGGTCTTGGAGATGAAGCTATCCGTAACGAAGTCATTGGCGTGCTGTGGCATGAGCTGACCCATGGTTACAACAACGTTCCGGCTGAAGGAGAATATCGTCCGGGCACGGATTATCACACCTATCTTGAAGCGCTGGCTAACTTTATTCGAATTGATGCTGGTTACTTAGAGCATAGACGCGATGGAGTCCGCTGGATGGAGCACTACAATGTTGATGCTTACGATCAAACAGCATTCTTTTTTGAATGGGTAGAAAACAGTCATCGTAACACCGATTTTATCCGCAAGTTTAATGCGGCAGCAAAAACGCTTGATGCGTGGAGTTTAGACACCGCTTTTAAGTCTATATTTGGTGAACAACGTGGGATTGATGCGGTATTTGAAGAGTATCAAGTTTACCTTGCCAGCGTCGGTAAGTTACCACCAGTACCACTTGGCTATCAGAACTTTGCACCCACTAGCACTCAGGTAACAACAAACGGAACTGCACTTGTGCCTTTTAATGAGGGAGCTGATAAGCTTAATGATAGAAATATTACCTCTAAATTTAATGTGGTGTTGGAAGCCCCTGCTTGGCTTGCACAATATGCACCTGACTTGTTGCCGATAAAACAGGTTGATAGGGCCCAGGTTAACTACGTGTTTGACAGCGCTAAAACAGCAAAATACTACTCGTTAGCGACAGCGGGAGACAACCCTCATCGCTTTCCTAACGCGTGGCAGCTACAGGGCTCAAATGACGGTACGAATTGGATTACGCTAGATACTCAACAGTTCAGCGAACTACCTAATACGATGGAATACTATAGCTTTGCTATCGAGAGTCCAAATGCGTATACCCAGTATCGTTTGGAACTTGAGCATACCCGCGAGGGCGGTGGAATTGGCGGTGCTAGCGGACGCCTAATTCAACTAGGCGAATTCTCATTGTGGGAAGCAAAAGAATAGCTTTTTAGTTAAAAGGTGGGCAATGCCCACCTTTTTAAAACGTACTTATTTTGACTTTTAACGTTTCTTCTTCTTTTTACCTTGAACCGCTTTAAATCGCGGATTAGATTTACAAATTACGTAAACCCGACCGCGTCTTTTTACGACTTGGCACCCCGGTCTATTTTTAGCGCTTTTGAGTGAGCTCAGTACTTTCATTTGGTTTATCCTTTTTTAGTCGCAAGGTTTTTAAAGCGACGGTTAAATTGTGCAACTCGACCATCACTTGCCACCAACTTCTGTTTACCTGTGTAGAAAGGGTGAGACGCACTAGAGACGTCAATTGGGAAGTAAGGGTAAGTCTTACCATCTAGTTCAACGGTTCTGTCTGATTTAATGGTTGAACCGACAATAAAGTACTTATCAACCGATGTATCATGGAAGGCAACAAGTTGATAATCAGGGTGGATATTGGGTTTCACGACAACGACTCCTAAATAATGTGTTGTTATATTGTATCAATATAAATTAAATAAAAACTATTCTCAACAACTAATTTGTTGTTGCCGCTATTTAGCGCGATACGCCTAATTTGTCGACGCATGCGGAACTAAACTGAGTGCATCTTGAGCAGTTGATTAAAAGGGGCTTACTTTCCTTAAAATTGCCTGATATAACTAGTTCTAGATAGTTTCTCAAGTAGTCATGTTGGTGTTGGCCCTTAACCGGAATAGTAGCGAATAGACTTTTTTGGAATATAACTATCGATGTAAGCCTGTTGGTTTGATAGATATGAGATAAAAGAGTGGGATTCAATTGAGGCTAGTGGTTAGTAACCTTCACTAAATGAGAGAGGCCTAGCAAATAATTAAAACCTAGTACGTTCGCGAAAGTACTTTGTTCGCCAACGCAATACAGATATAGAGCATTTATTATGGATAAACATGCTGAGTTAGATAACTCAATTTTAGCTAAGCTTCACAGCAGCGATGACAGCGCGTTACAGCAAGAATTAGATACACTTTCTTGCACACATAGTGACATAGTGACACTACTGGCACAGTATCAAACGCTCAGTGAGCAAGATGATGAACTGTTCGATGCTTGGTACGACAGCTTATGTAAAGATCAGTTAAAGGTCTTAAAAGCATTTGAGATAATTCGTGCGCACATAGAACAGCAAATATAAAGACGCATAGATTGTCTGGCGAAACGGTTGTGCGCCAGACGGCAGATTATTTGATTGATAAGTCGTACTTACTAATCAATTGGTCAATGTATCGAGTGCGTAGCGACTCTGTTTGCTCAGCTTGAGTATTGGCCGCTAGTGCTTTGTTCAGTAGCTTCATGGCGCTGTGTACTTGACTACGTTGCTCTGGGGCAATGCTGCTGGCGGTTCTTGCTTCTGTAATGTCGTCGATAATCGCGCGGCCTAGATCAATATAAAGCGCTTCCTCTACGAGACCATTTTGGCTGATCACTCCATACTTGCCACATAAAAACTGTTGCCAAACTTGTTGTACATGCTCTGTAAGATCATCACTAAAGCTTGGATCTTCGGTGTAAAAGCCTTTTTCAATACATTTCGCAAGTGCTTCACAGTAACGCTGTTGAAATAACTCAAATGCACTACTTGATTGATCGACTTTATGTTTAAGTAAAAGTTGCCCCCAATTGAGTAGGCCTCGGGCATAAAAATCAGTATATTCTTCACATTCGTACAGGCCAAAGTACGAACTACACTTAATTTGATTTTGAATACTATAACTAGGATTTGGGAATAGGCTCATTTGTTGCCATTCTAAGAGCTGTTCTTCAGGTATCTTTAAGCTGCTGCTCAGCTCCAAAGTGGTATAAAAGTGCGTATTTAGAAAATGTGTCAGTCCCATAAAATTAAACTGGATAAATATACAGTGCTTTTGATTTTGCTGGATCTTTACGCAAATAACAAGTACTAAAGTTAAATTTCGTTAGATTTAACCGATTTACTCAGGTTTATGGGTCGGATCTCAGTCAGATTTATGGTAAAAATGGCTGTCAACTGGAAGAGTAATAGAAAGACAATGCATCAGATCCAATCAATAAAAAAAGCAAGCTTAATTACCGCTATTAAAACCCCTTACACAATGGCGGGTGAAATTGACTTAGATACTTACGACAAGCTAGTCGAAGCGCAAATTGCAGGCGGTGTCGATGGTATTGTTGTCGGTGGCACCACAGGTGAAGGCCAACTAATGAATTGGGAAGAGCACTTAATGCTCATTGCCCATTCTGCGAATAAGTTTGGCGATAAACTGCTGATTGTTGGCAACACTGGCAGCAATAACACCAGAGAAGCAAAAAAAGCGACTGAATATGGGTTTGCATCAGGCATGCACTGTGCATTACAAATAAACCCGTATTATGGTAAAACCTCAATTGCGGGTGTGAAGGCTCACCTGAAAGAAGTATTAGAAATCGGTCCTGGTTTTATTTACAACGTGCCAGGTAGAACGGGACAAGATATTACGCCTGATATCATTGAGCCGCTGGCCAACCACAAGCATTTTGTTGGCATGAAAGAATGTGCGGGTGATGAGCGTATCGCACACTATGAAGCGAAAGGTATTGCGTGTTGGTCAGGTAACGATGACCAAGCTCACGATAGCCGCCATAACAGTCAATCTCACGGTGTTATTTCAGTTGCTTCAAACATCATTCCGGGCTTATTCAGACAATTGATGGATATGCCTAACCAAGCGCTTAACCAGTCATTGCAACCGTTAATGAACTGGCTCTTCTGCGAACCAAATCCAATTGCTATCAATTCGGCTTTGATTATGACTGGCGCAGTCAAACCGGTATTTAGATTGCCTTATGTACCACTGTCGCCAGCACAGCAAAAAGAAGGGATTGAACTACTTTCTCAGTTAAAGGAAAGTGACTTTGTTGGCTCGACACCAAAATTAATTGACGAAACCTTGCTTAAGTTTTGTTAAAAGTCGGTTTGTCATTTATAATCTGCGACCGTTTTTGACTCGGTCGTAGGTTATTATGGCAACGTTTTCTTCATTTAGTTTCGCACAGCCTCTTTTAGATGCGCTGCAAGACATCAATTTTCATACATTAACGCCAATTCAACAGGCGGCTATCCCAGCTGTCCGTCAAGGTAGTGATGTGCTCGCAACAGCGCAAACTGGAACTGGGAAAACCGCAGCTTTTGCATTACCTATCATCCAAAAATTGCTTGAGGCTGAAGCACAGTCGACGCCAAGAGCATTGATTTTGGCGCCAACGCGTGAGCTTGCCGAGCAAATTGCCAACAACTGCGCGACATTTGCAAAGTACACAGACTTAAAAGTGCAGGCACTATTTGGCGGGGTTAACGCCAATGGCCAAGCTGAGCGCTTAAAGCAGGGCGTGGATATTTTGGTGGCGACCCCTGGACGCTTGTTAGATCATATTCGCTTAGGTAATGTCACGTTAAGTAACGTTAAACATTTAGTGTTAGATGAAGCCGACCGCATGTTAGACATGGGCTTTATCACCGACATGCAAAAAATCATTGAGCTGGTGGATAAGCAAAAGCAGCTATTGTTGTTTTCTGCAACTTTCCCGTCGGCAATGAAACAGTTCGCGAAACAAGTCTTGGATCACCCTAAGTTAATCCAAGCGGCGCCAGAAAATAGTACAGCCGACACGGTTCGCCACGTTGTTTATCCAGTTAAAGAAGAACGTAAGCGCGAGTTACTATCTGAGCTGATCGGGACCAAAAACTGGCAACAAGTGCTAGTGTTCGTCAATATGAAAGAAACAGCGGACAAGCTAGTTGAAGAGCTAAAGCTGGATGGCATAGATGCAAATGTATGTCATGGCGACAAGACTCAAGGCGCTCGTCGTCGCGCTTTAAGAGAGTTCACCGAAGGCAAAGTACGCGTGATGGTTGCAACCGAAGTCGCAGCTCGCGGATTGGACATCGTTGGCCTGCCACGCGTGGTTAACTACGATGTGCCTTATCTTGCCGAAGATTATGTTCACCGTATCGGAAGAACTGGTCGTGCAGGTCAGTTTGGTTATGCGATCACCTTTGTAAGTCGCGAAGAAGAATCTGATCTTATTCATATTGAACAGTTAATTGAGCAGCAAATTTCCCGCTATTATCTGCCAGGCTACGAAGTGGCAAACCGTGAAAGGCTGGTTGAAACAATACAGAAGAAACCAGCGCATCAACGTCGTAAGGCGCGGGTGAATAAGCCTTCGAATCAAGCAAGTGCAGAAGCAAGATTAAAAAACCGCTCTCGTATTGCAAATGTACGTAAGCAGCAAAAGAAGAAGTAAGATTGTGTTTTTGCTTTATTTACAACGCCAGCTAGCACGCTGGCGTTGTTGTTTTTAGCCAATGTGGCGTACAATGGCGAAAAATAATTATAAAAATACGGCTTGTGCTTCAGTCATTTCACATTGTTCCAGTTAATGTAATCCAACTCGTCTCTGTTGGGGCCTATCTCCTCGCAATATTAATTTTTGCCAATCAACCACGCGCACGAATGCTCCTCATTTATTTGTTATTTCAATGTGTACTGATGGCAACCAACTTCGCTGAAGAAGCGTTAGGGGTTAGAAGTTATTTACTTATCACGCCTGTATTTACCCTAGCTACTGGGCCTTTCGTCTATTTTCTGTTTAAAAATTTACTGCACGCCAATCAACATAAGCAAGAGCTAAGGTTAGTCCATTTCTTACCTGTTTTTCTGGCGCTTCCATTTACTGAACACACCCCGCTTGTGATTGCGTTTGGTACAGTTAGTCAGTTGATTTATTTTGCTTTTACGGTACAACTTGTTGGTAGTTACCAGCGAGCATCCGCGGAGATCAGAGCGGACGTCAATACGCGCGATTTACAGTGGATCAGAACAACGGTTGTCTTGTTTATGATCTTTGCTACGGTGGATTTAGTCAGGCTCAATATGCAAACATACAACAACATCAGCACTAAAGCACTTTGGTATTTTATTGACTTAGTGTGGTTACTTGCAATTAATCTTTACCTAGTTGTCAAAGTACACAATCAACCACACCTCGAAGATTCCATAACGCAAGCTCAAGAAATAACGCTCAATGAGGTGGATAAACAGTTAGAGGATCCAACCGAGATATTCAATGCAATTCATAACACGATTATGCAGCACTATTTATATCGCCAGCCACGATTGACTATTCACGATGTTGCTGAGGTAGTTGGACTTGGGGTAAAGGATATTTCTTGGGCCATCAATACTTGTGGTGGTTACAACTTTAATGAGTATATCAATAGCCTGCGGGTCGATGAGGTAAAACAGCAACTACAGTGCGAAAAGCAAGCAACGCCCAACTTGTTAGCGCTCGCAATGAGTGCTGGGTTTAACTCAAAATCCTCGTTTAACAGTGTTTTTAAAAAGCAAACGGGTTACACTCCAAGTCAATTTTCAAAATTAATATAAGTATATTAACCAATTGCTTATACTGAATTCTGGGTGTTTTTTAAAGTCCTAGAAGTACAAAATCCTGATATTGCACGCCTTATAAAGTCGTTATAGGTAATCTTGGGTTAAATCGATAACAAGGATAAAGATGATGTATTCAAGTTTTCTCACTCATGTGGCCACTTGCCTGACTTTTAGTAGTTTGTTTATCGCGCAGCCTGCAAAGGCTGAATCTATTCGGGCGCTGACATCAACGAGCGAACAAGCACATGTTGCACAGCAACAAACTGTTAAATCCCCAGTAGATTACCTAAATACACGGATCAACGCACTAGCGTTGGTACGTAGCAAAAATTGGCAACAGGCGTTACCACAACTGCAAAAGCTTACTAGGTCGTATCAAGATGACGGAGACACTTGGTATCTATTGGGATTAACGCAAATACAATTAGCGCATTATGAGCAAGCTATCATTGCGCTGAAAAAGGCGTTGTCACTGGGTGTAAACCTAACCAATGTACCTACCGGTTCGCGCCCCTCAAATGACATTATGATAAAGATTGCAGGCGCGTATGCTGCACTAGGTAAAGTGGATGAAGCTAATCAGTGGCTGAGTAAGTCTTTGTCAGCGCGGTACGACGAACGCAGTAGCTTAGCAAATAAAGGCGTTTTCGACTCCATCAAAGATAATATGCAATTTCAGCGTCTTACAGGTAACTATAAAGACACTTCGCTCACTCGGGATCAGCAGTGGAATGCAGATTTAGATTTCTTACTCTCAGAAATTAAGCGGTTGCATGTTAACGAACAGGCTAGTAACAACCTGGATTTAATTACGTTGGCAAATAATTTGCGCTCAGATATACCCAAGTTAACTGATCAGCAAATTGTCTTCGGTATGATGCAAATGATAGGCAGGCTTGGTAACGGGCATAACTTTATCGTACCGACCTTCGGAGAAAAAGGGAATTTCACTCGTTTGCCAGTGCAGTTTTATGCCTTTATCGATGGCCTTTACATTGTTGATGCTGAAGCTGAGTTTAGTGATTTAATCGGCCATAAAGTCACAGCCTTTGGACAAACACCAACCGCAGAAGCAATGGCGAAAGTTGCCGAAATTAATCCACGAGATAATGAAATGCAGCAGCTTTGGCTTGCGCCTTATTACCTCGCCATGCCCGAAGTACTCGCAGGACTAGAGTTAAGCGATGCGTCAAATGAGGCGTCTATCACGGTAGAAAATGCACAGAATATGCAAAAGACCATTCGCCTTAGAGGTCGAACATTTGAATTTCGCGGCTTTCCGACTTTGCCAGAAAATAATCAAAAAAGCCCACAATATCTGCAAAACGTCACTAAACCTTATTGGTACGAAGTGGATAAAAGCAATGGGATTTTGTACGTACAGTTTAATGCCGTTGCACAGATGAAAACGCAGTCGCTAGCGCAATTTAGTGCGGAGTTGATAGAGAAAATAAAACACGGTGAAGTAAGCCACTTGGTGCTGGATTTACGACACAATAGTGGTGGCAATGGCTCCATCTTACCACCATTACTAAAGGCACTTATTTATTTCGAAGCGGCAAAGCCAGCAGGCAAGTTATTTGTAGTGATGGGACGTAATACCTTTTCAGCAGCGCAAAACCTCTTAACCAATATCGATAGCTTTACCAATGCAATCTTGGTTGGAGAACCAAGTGGCTCTCGGCCAAATCATATTGGTGAAGCTGGAAGGTTCCGTTTACCGTTCAGTGGGGTGTTTGGGCTCGTTTCGTCGCAGTTTCATCAAACTTCTCGCGCAGAAGACCACCGTATTTGGATTGCACCACATATGCCGGTATTGCCAGACTCTACGAGCTACTTCAATGGTGTAGATCCCGCCATGAAAGCCATTTATAGTGTATTGGATAAAAACGTCGATGGTTTGAGTAAGTAACCAACCATTGCGTTAGTTGAGCGCTTTTTTAGGTCAAACCATAAAAGGAAGTGGCAGAAATGATAATTCCGGCAGCGTTATTGTTGCCGGTGTTTTTTGAGTGGGTTGTTTTCTTTGTGATTGCCGCTTTGCTGTATTTCTCCGTTTAAGTGCATGCGCAGACTATCTCAAACGTAAGCCTGCAAAAAGAGGAACATGGGGTGCTATCAATTCCTGAACCGTTATGCTAGCTTTGTTAGTGAAATCAAATAAATGGAATAATAATAATGAAAATAGGTAACGCAGTTCGGTGCTTGTTTGCTGTGATTTTTGCGGCTTTCTTTTCGGGAGCAGCGATGGCCGAGTCCGAAGAAAAGACAAAGCAAGGATATGAGCAACAAACAAAAACCTTGATGTCAAAAGTGCTTGATGAAAAGAGAACTTTTACAATTCAACTACCCAAAAGCTATCACACCAACCCCAATAAAGAATACCCTGTGATTTATCGCCTTGATGGTAAAGGCAACCTTCCGTTGATGACCGCAGTACTTGAGCGTTTGCACGGAGCAAACGTTTCTGCGGCACCTGAAGTTATTATTGTTGCAATCGAAAATACAGACAGGTTAAGAGATCTCTATCCAACTAAGAATAAAGAGCCTGCAGGACCTATGGATATTGGTGGAGGAGCACCCAAGTTTTTAGAGTTTATCGAGACTGAGCTTATTCCTTATGTGAATCAGACCTACCGCACTCATGATTTTAAAGTCATTGCCGGTGCATCTGCAGCGGGTACTTTTGCGCTTTATGCTTTGCAGGCAAAGCCTGAGCTATTTCAAGCACATATTGCTTATAGTCCAGCGGTATGGTGGAACTTTGGCGCGACAGCAAAGAGTACTAAAGCGTTTATTTCCAAAACGAAGCAGTTAGATAACTTTCTGTATATCACAATTGGTGAGGAAGGCGGCGTGATGCGCGAAAGATACGACGATATGGCGCGCTTTCTAGCAGCAAATCAACCACATGATTTGCGCTTTTTCAGTGAGTCCTACGACAATGTTCCTCATGGACTTGTGTCTGCAGCTGGTATGTTTAGCGCGTATCAAAAGCTGTTTTTGCCAACTCAAATGCCTGCGCGTGCGTATACCGGTGAATTGAGCTCTATTACTAAGTATTATCAACTACTGTCTGCTCAATATGGCGAGGTTTTTGAGCCACAGGAAGCCGTGATCAGAGAGCTTGGCTATTACCACGTAAGCATGGGTAACGTGAAAGAAGCAATTAAGTTGTTTAAGTTTGGCGTTTCACGCTATCCAAATAATGCAGATGCCTACAACGGCTTAGCATATGGCTATGAAACCGACAAACAATACCAAGCATCTTTAGAGCAAGTAAACAAAGCGCTGGCATTGTCATCGAAGGGTGATGGTGGCTACGATGTCTTTGTTGCTCGTAAAGAGCGGCTAACTAAACTACTTGGTGAGTAATAATCAAAATCGTAAATAGGCCACTTAGGTAATCCATGTGGTCTATTTTTTGAGTATTTATTGCCACTTAAAAATAGTGGCGAATACGCTTTATTTTTTCGCCGCTAAACTCAAACAGTGTCATAAGCTTTTGTTTATTTTCTTTTTCATCCGAGTTACCTTGCTGATCAACGCAAGGATGCAAATACTCAACGGTCACCGCATTAAGGCCTTCAATGATGTTTGTGACTTCGATATCGCATTTTCCGTATTGGCCTAGATAGCTGAGTAAGCCTTTTTTGTATTCTTCTTTTGATAATACGGCATTAAAGCGAGGGTGCTCGAATGAGGCGTCTGGCGTCAAAAGCGTAAGTAGGTGGGTAACATCAGACTCTTTTGAATATTGGTGTTCAACGGCTTTTTGTGCCTCGAAGTAAACGTTAACCTTGTTGCTCAGTGTATCAGCGAAGCAAAGACTTGGAACCAGCATGAGTGGCAGCAGTGCATATCGAACTTTCATTATGATTTTCCTTAATTTATTTACTCTGTATTGAATGCAACGTTTCGACCGGGAAATACAAGTTTAGAAAATGGCCATGCCGTTTTTAACCAATAAGTAATCGTTTTATGAACTATTTACCCCATTTAGTTTTATCGAAGTCTGTATCATATTCTTCGTGTTCATATTTTACGTTGTCATGTAATTGAGACAGTAGTGCGTCGATATCTTTGACTGTTGAACCTTTAATAAAAACCGTAACAAGACTGTCGAGCTAATTCTGTGTTTGAGCTTGCATGCGCGTGTTGTCGCACAGTGCTTCTGTTGTTAATGGGGGGAATGAGATAAAAAGAGCAATGAGTGTGGTTTTCTTCATGAAAATATCCCTGTTTATTATTATTTGCAACAGGTTAGCACTCGGTTGTAATTTATACAATGACAAGGATTGTAAGCTCAGCAGGCGCGAAGAGACCAACTTTGCATTTCTGTCACTCGACTAATACAGCGAGCGAATGCAAATGCCAGTTGCTCTCCTTGGTAAATTTGCTCAATCGGCGCATCTGCCAAAAAGACAACCAGTACTTTGGCTTCGTAACACTCATCGATAAGCGCAATCAGGCGTCTGGCTTCATCATCACCAATTCTAGCTTGTGTTGTATCACTTGGGCGGATATAGCCTTCCTCAGTTCCTTGCGCTACATCTTTGTTTTCAGGGGTGACACCCAGTAGCGGTAACTCAGAGATAAAAATACAGCTAAATTGCTGTGCAAGTTCGATATAGTCATTGGTAGCGCGAGGGCTTGAGCAGATCTCCATAAAATCAAAACACGCGATGCTTTCATTTGCGCCAAGCACGTTAATTAGACGATGATTAATCTCCAGAACGCTCGGTTTGAATATGCCACCGGCATTAGTAAAGGCGTCCCCAAACGCTTGTTTATCGTTGACGAAGTAGTGGTTTGCCGTTGTGCCTTTGCTAAATCGGTGATCTGTCTCACCACACACTGATATCACATCGCAGTGACTTATAAGCAGTGCTATCGTTGGCTCAAAGCGGTCTCGGTGTAATCCATCTTTATATAACTCGGTTGGGTGACAATTAGAGGTTGCAACTAAGGTCACGCCAGCTTCAAAAAGGGCTTCAAACAATCTCGCCATGATGATGGCATCGCCGATATCGGTGACAAAAAATTCATCAAAGCACAATAACGAAGTGTGCTCTGCCCAATTTTTGGCGATCCGCTTTAAAGGGTCTTTCACGCCTTGTATCTGATTGAGTTCTTTATGCACCTGCTGCATAAAGTGATGAAAGTGAAGGCGAGTTTTATCTGTGATGTTAGTGAATTCATAAAACCAATCCATCAGCATTGTCTTGCCACGCCCGACAGGGCCATAAAAATAGATGCCTTTAGTCGAATGACCACTAGCGAGTGAGTGAGAAAGGGTATCTAACGCTGAAATTGCAGCTTGCTGCGCTGCATCAGGAGTAAGATTTCCACATTCAATTTGTGCTTGATAATGGCTAGAGATTGACATAGACACTGCAAATAGGAATAGTTAATCCGAATAATATCATAAAGCTAGAACTCATGGATGCACTAACAAGATTAAAACAAGCAGTAGACGCCTATTATCCACTTTCTCAAGAAACCTGGTCCGCTATTGCTGCGATCACCAGCATCAAACTACTCGAGAAAGATGAGTGGCTATACCAAGAGGGTGAATACCTAACAACTTTTGCATTTTTACATCAAGGGTTAGTTAGATTAGTAAACACCAATGCTGCTGGGCAGGAATACAACAAACGCTTTTTTGTAGCTGGGGAGTTTCCAGGTGTGATGCATGCTTTACACCGTGCTGAACCCGCTAATCAGGGGATCCAAGCCTTAGAACCGACTGAGGTTGTGCTAATTAATTTTAAACAGTTTAGAGCACTGCTTATGGATAATCCGGAATTAATGCGGTTTCAAATATTGTATCTTGAGAAGAACTGGTTGTTAGAAAAGGATAAGCGAGAACTTTATATGGTGCAGTTAGATGCCACGGAGCGTTATCTTTCATTTTTAAAAGAGCAGCCAGAACTTGCTGAGCGTGTACCACAATACCATTTAGCGTCACACCTTGGGATCACTCCTACGCAGTTAAGTCGGATAAGAAAATCGTTAAAAAACTCTGGCTCGTTTACATAGGTAAATGAGCCAAGCTCTTCACCTTGTTAAAGTTGCCTCAACACATAATGGAGAGCAACTTATGAATACATCACAATTAGAGTCATTATTAAATTGGCGTTACGCCGTCCGCAAGTTTTCACCGTTGTCAGTAGAGCAAAGTAAGGTAGACAAATTAATTGAGCTTACTGGTTTGAGTGCGTCCTCTTATGGTTTGCAATCATACAAAATACTACAAATTACAGATCAAAAAACCAAACAAGCCTTGTTTCCATATTCTTACGGACAACAGAAAGTGGTAGATAATAGCCACCTTTTACTGTTTGCAGCAGACATGTCGCCGCTGGATCGACAAATAGACAGGTATATGGCCGACTTTAAGAGTAATAGAGACTTAAGCGATAATGTCTATTCTCTGATGGCTGCGGGGATGAAAGAAGTGCTTGGAGGGATGGGTCCAGAGGCTCAGTATCGTTGGTGCTCAGAGCAAGTCCATCTAGCGTTAGGTACTTTACTCGTTGCTGCGGCAAGTATGGAAATAGATGCTTGTCCAATAACAGGAATTGAGAAGAAAGCGATCGATGTAAAACTGGGCCTTGCTGAAAAGCAGCTAAGTACGGTTTTGGTTGTGCCGCTTGGGATCCGCTGTGCTTCAGATAAAAGTGCGATTGCACCAAAGGTTAGAAAGACCCAAGAACAACTGACCGAAGAGATGATGTTATGATCTTTGGGTTACTTGCTATTTTCGCAGGTGGCGCTATTGCGGTGCAAGCGAGTATGAATGCACAACTTGGCGGCTTGTTAAAAAGTCCGATATTAGCTGCTGGCGTAGCATTTACCGTCAGCGCATTCTACGCTTTTATTGCCTTTCGGATATCTGATAATGTGCTGCCAGCCCCGTCCGAGCTGAAAGCCGTACCTTGGTATTTGTGGTGTATAGGTGGGATGCTAAGTGCCACGGGGGTAGGGCTATGCTATTTTTTGATCCCCAAAATGGGTATTGGCAACCTGATGGCTTATTACTTATGTGGTCAAATGGTGGTTGCTATGGTGATCGGTCAGCTTGGACTTTTCGGTGTACCTTATACGCCTATTAACCTACAAAAGGTCGTGGGCGTGATTGCTGTGCTGACCGGTATTGTGCTTATTAACGTTAATCGTTCAGGCTAAAACTCAGCCATTTCTAAGGCTTTGTTGATAGCTGGTGTTGCCGAAATTTGGCGATAATAACGGCGTAAATTTTTAAGTGAAGGAGTTCTTTCTAAAAATGTCTTCGCACGCTCACAAAGCATAAATAAATAGCTGTCGCATAGCGTAAATTGATTTGCAAACAGGTAATGATTGTCTTGGAGTAGAGCATCTACGATGCCAAAACCTTGTTCTAATCGACCTTGCTGTGAGCGAATAAGATCGTCATACATCAAGGCACTTTGGGTATGTCGTTCTGGGTAGGTGTACATCAATAAGTCGCTGTGAATAGAAGCGCTCATAAAATGCATCCATTGCAGGCACTGTGATTTCAGTTTTAGCTCAGTTGGAATAAGCTGCTTGTCGATGTGTTTCTCTGCAAGGTACTGAGAAATGGCAGCGCTTTCAAACAAGGTAAAATCGTCATCAACGAGCGCTGGCACCTGCCCAGCAGGACTAAGTTTTAAATATTGCGCACTACGGTTGGCATTTTTTTTGATATCAACTAGTTCAAGTTGATACGGCTCGCCTATGAGTTCTAATAAAATATGAGGTGCAAGGCTCGCACTTTGTGGATAGTAAAAGAGTGTATACATAATTCACCTAATGTTAGGTCACGTGTATCACTAAGGAAAAGGGCATAAAATAGCAGTGAACACGTGAAGTTAGCTCAATACCAATGCAAAAATATCAATGTTATTGGTATCCAAAATCGGCTCCTTCTTCGTTGTCTCCTATTCAACTTTAGGTGAGGGTTGAGGTTTTCACAAATAAAAATGCCAGCAAATGCTGGCATTTAGATAATTTTAAACTGTTACCTACGGTGTATAGTAGATGGGAGAGTTTGGCCCCACAGGCAGGCCAAAGCCAAATACCCACACGTAGAATAGCGCTACCCAGCCGATAAAGAAGAACATGCTGTACGGCAACATAGTTGCCACTAGGGTACCTATACCCATGTCTTTTTTGTATTTTGTCGCAACCGCCAATATCAAGCCAAAGTAACTCATCATAGGAGTGATGAGGTTAGTGACTGAATCTCCAATTCGGTACGCTGCTTGAATGGTTTCTGGCGCATAGCCGATAAGCATCAGCATTGGAACAAATATCGGTGCAGTGACTGCCCATTGAGCGGATGATGAACCAAGGCTTAGGTTTACTAGAGCACACATAAGAATAAATAGTACAAATACTTCAGGACCAGTCAGGTTGAGTGCCTGTAACAATGCAGCGCCATTAATTGCAAGGATAGTACCTAGATTTGTCCATTTAAAAAATGCAACAAACTGAGCAGCAAAGAATACCAATACGATATACATGCCCATAGAGCTCATGCTTTTGCTCATAGCGTCAATGATATCACGGTCATTTTTCATGGTGCCAACTACGCGGCCGTACACAAAACCTGGGATAGCAAAAGTAACAAAGATAAATACCACAATCCCTTTTAAAAATGGTGAACCTGCCACTTCGCCTGTTACCGGATGACGTAAAATACCATCTTCCGGTACTATGGTTAACGCAAGCAGGATGCTGACCAACAGGAGTGATACACCCGCCCATTTGAGACCTGATTTTTCTTTTACTGAAAGCTTCTCAATATTGTTTTCGCTTAAATCAACACTTGCTTCTTTCGGATCATATTTTCCTAAGCGCGGCTCTACGATTTTCTCGGTGACTAAGGTTCCCACGATAGCAATTAGGAATACTGAAATCATCATGAAGTACCAGTTCGCTTCAGGACCCACCTGATAATTAGGGTCAATCATCTGCGCCGCGGGAGTCGTGATACCCGCTAGTAGTGGATCGATTGTGCCAAGCAATAGGTTTGCGCTGTAGCCACCAGATACGCCGGCAAATGCGGCGGCTAAACCGGCGAGTGGATGTCTACCAAGGCTATGGAAAATCATTGCGGCAAGTGGAATCAACACAACATAGCCAAGTTCCGATGCGGTGTTAGACAAGATAGCAGCAAACACAACCATGAACGTAACCAAGCGTTTTGATGCACCCATTACCATACCACGCATTGCTGCTGACAACATGCCTGAGTGCTCTGCAACACTCACCCCAAGTAATGCAACAAGTACAGTGCCAAGTGGTGCAAAGCCAGTAAAGTTAGTCACAAGACCAGTCACAATGCGTTGCAGACCCTCAGCACTCATCAAGCTTACGACTTCAATGACACCGTCGGGGTCGCGACCTGCGGAGCCTTCTGGGCGAGGATCGATGGCAGATAACCCCATCCAATCGGCAATACCACTGAATACCACGATGGCGATACAAAACATTGCAAACAAAGTAATAGGGTGGGGAAGCATATTCCCTAAGAACTCAACAGTTGCCAAGAAGCGATTAAATAATCCCCCTTTTTGCCCCTGTTGGTCTTGACTATCAGCTTGCGTCTTTACAGCATTTGACATAGCTAAATTCTCAGTTCCAAAAAATGGCGCAACCTTAGCATTTTTTTTACATGAGGTCATGCTTAAGCGGCTATTTGTCCTCTTTCTGGGTTGAAAGGTGGGGCGTTGTGCAAAAACAAATCAGTTAGAATAGCTTAAGCTGATTTTTATTAGAACTCGCTTGCTTTTTGCGCCCACGACTTGAACGACGTCTTGAAGCGTGAGTGTGACGCACTCTGCCTGTTTCGTCTTTATCTAGGTGCTGTTTATAAAACGTAGAGATTTTTTCACGGGCAATTTTTGCTGCGTCATCGGGTAATTTGGCAGGGCGCTGATATTGGTCTTCTTTTAAACCAGTATAAAGCCAAGGTGTATGCAAGTAATGTGTAGGAACATGATCAAGCTCAGGAATGTAGCGGCGAATGAATTGGCCTTCAGGATCATATTTTTGTCCCTGAGTTATGGGGTTATAGATACGAAACGGATTTATCCCTGTAGTGCCTGACTGCATTTGTACCTGAGGATAGTGGATCCCAGGCTCATAATCGACAAAAAGAGTGGCAAGTCTTGCGGCAGGCCTTTGCCAATCAAGCCATAGGTGATAGCTTGAAAACGCCATCAACATGGCGCGCATGCGAAAGTTTATCCAGCCTGTTGTGATCAGCATTCGCATACAGGCATCTATAAAGGGGACGCCCGTGTTACCGTGAGCCCAAAGTTCATAACGTTGGTGACTAAATTCACTCGCACGCATATCAATTAAGGACGCATGCACAGCACGCTCTGCATAAAGCGGCTCTGATTCTAGCTTTTGCACAAAATGGCTATGCCAGTAGAGTCGGGATAAAAAACCGCTCTTATTGCGTTTTGAGTCAAAATTTAGTGCAAGAGTTTGTTGCAACACATCTCTGAGGCTTAGCACGCCATAGGCCAAATACGGGCTGAGTCTGGAGCTACTGGTTACGGCTTTTACTGGGCTTGAGATACCAAATAGGTAGTTGTCTATCCTATGATTAAAAAAGCTATTCAAGGTTTGCTGCGCGGCTTTGAGTCCACCTAATTGTGGCTTTGGGGCTGAGTCGCTGTCATTCCCAGGGTAGTCATTTAAAAGTGCAATACCACTATGCTGTTGCAGCAGTGGATTGATTTTTGAAGGAGTTGGTAGGCGGTTGCTTTGCAGCCAGTTTTCGGCTCGCTGTTGCCACTCATCACGATTAACTTTTCCCCTAAATACGGCTTGTTGGCGATACTCTTCATACGATACGTGTCTTTCTTTGCACCAGGCAATAACACGCAAATCGCGCTCAAATGTCCACGTATTCCCCGTTTCTTGATGGCAATAAAGGGTTGCTATCGCGATATGTTGATGGATCTTTTCTAGTATTTCAATGATATCACCCTGGCGAACCGTCAGCGTGCCTCCTAAAAGCTGCAGCTGCTCAGCAAGGCTTAGCAGCGACTCTTTCACAAATTGAAACTGTCTTTCGCTGGTATCGAGGAGTTGCCAGTATTCGGGCTCAATAACATACAATATCAGGGTTGGTCTGCCATTATTACACGCTTCGTAAAGTGGCCTATGATCGAACACTCTTAAGTCACGTTTGAGCCAAACAAGATTAATCATCTAACACACCCTTAAACAATAAAGGGTAACGGCGTAGGCGTTTGCCTATGTAGTCGTCGGCGAGGATCTGCTGGCAAATCCGCTCTGCATCATCGTCCACTGCAAACACCCAATCAAAGCGTTCAATGGCGAGCAAAAAGCCACGTTTTAAAAAGCGTTGCTGACGAAATTCATCGCAGTTCTGTTTGATTATTTTGAGTTTATTTGGATTTTCCCTAAGCGCTTCGACTACCTTGTTTAGGTATGCTCGGGTTTGTTTGCTTTCGGGGCGGGGACGTCTAACGCGACGTCCTCGGTTGGTATTTGGATATAAGCTACTCATTAGCCTCTTTAAAAATGTAGTCTAGCTTCTTAACAAAATCGTCTTTGTGCTTATCGTGTTCATAGTCCAAGTGGTAAGTATTATGGAATCCAGAGCGCAGCAACACGCCACTGCCTTGCAGGTATATGGTGTAACCATCTGGATCTGAATAGGCCACTATGCCCTCATAGCGTTTGCCTTCCTCGGTTACTTCACCGTGCTTTTGAATATGCTCGAACACCGTTAACAAGAACTTGCTATCTAATTCATTTTTCATCGTTCACCTCGATACTTGAAATACGCTTTCACTGTGCTAGCCGATCACTTAACTAACGCTGAAATTGCCTTAAATTGTTCATTTTTGGCTGATTTTAGCCACTGAAATAAAATAGACTCTAAAGCCAAAAAGCGTGCGCCATCTGCCTGCATCTGCATTAGCGCCCAATCAGTGTGTTTTGGATTGCGTGAGCAAATACCATCGGCAACTATCACAACGTTGAAATTGTCCGCAAGCAGGTCATTGACGGTTTGTTGTACACAGATATGACTTTCGAGACCAACCACGACGATGGTGTCGCGTTTATATTCTTGAATAGCTTGTTTGCAGGATTCAACGTGGTAGGCACTAAACGCGGTTTTTTCGATAACCGGGAGATCAAATTCAAGTAAGCTCGGTGCTGTATGGCCAAGCCCTTTGGGATATTGTTCAAAAATCAATGCGGGAACAGCCAAATGTTCTGCAGCTTGTAGCAGGGTGGTTACTTGGCGCTCGATATCGCCAAATACCTCAATATGAGGGCGAAATTTTTCTTGAATATCGATCACTAAGATCATGCTGTCCGAAGGTATCAAATTCATCATCTTCTCCTTAGAGATTACGTTGCAAGGCGAGCACGCGCGCTTCGCTATAACGTTATTTATTCGTTACAATGGTATACCCACTTAAAAAGTAAACGGTTTTGGCGTGAAAGTACATTTTCTTGGCACTTCTTCAGGTAGCCCATCTAAGCAACGTAATATGTCGGCAGCGGCAGTAAGCTTTGAAAATACCAAAGCCTGGGTACTAATTGACTGCGCCGAAGCGACCCAGCACGCGCTGCTGCACAGTGAGTTAACCCTATATCATCTCGAAGCGATTTGTATTACCCATCTTCATGGGGATCATTGCTATGGATTACCCGGACTTATTTCATCCATGGCGTTAAACTCTCGCAAAGCGCCGCTAAAATTAATTGCACCGAGGGCCGTTATTCATTTTGTGCAAAGTTGTTTTACACTGACAGAGGTGAGGCTAAGTTTTGACTTAATCACCATCGCACTTGAAGAAATAAACGATAAGTTACAGCTTGAATGTTGCGACATCGACATCATAGCGCTACAACACAGAGTGCCTAGTGTTGGCTATAAGATCACGGAAAAGTGCATTCCTCGCAAGTTAAAAATAGACAAACTTCAGCAAGATGGCATTGCGTCTGGCGGTCACTACAACCTGTTGCAAAAGGGTCAAGACGTAGAATACCAAGGCCGACTTTTAACCTCAGATGACTACAGTTTTTATAGTTGGCAACCTCGAGTTGCAATAATTTGTGGTGATAACGAAAAGCCCGGCTTGCTAACGCAGATGATAAAAGGGGTCGATTTACTTGTTCATGAAGCTACCTTTACCGCTGCTGATCTTCATAAAGTGGGCTTCCATACAGGGCATAGCGATGCCAAGCGCATCGCTCAATTTGCACAACTACATCAAGTACCCATGCTCGCGCTCACTCACTTTAGCGTGCGCTATCATGGCGAGGGCATGCTGCAACCTCTTATTGAAGAGGCCAAGTTGCACTTTAGCAATGCATTCATCATCGCAGAGGATGGCCTAATTGTAGACATTCCAAAGCAAAAGCAAGTTGAGTGCGCAACTGCTTAGCCCTGGGATTGCTCGCAAAACCAACGCCAGTCGGCTACGACTTGCTCGCTGTAATGACTGGCCGATTTGACTAGGTCATCAATGAGGCTAGGTAAGATGGCTACGGCATCCTCCTGAAATTGTAAGGATCGTCTATCTGCTCGCATATGTGAAAGAGCAAGTGCTTCACCGCAAGCTTCTGCATATTGGCTAAAGCCGGATTTAGTTGCTGCACGCTTACCAATGGTGATGTCTTCTGGGTCTATACCAACACGAGCATGATGGCGCGAGCGTACCAGCCAGTGACTGCCTTGCCACAGTGCATTATCTAAAATGAGATCGGTACGGCGCTGCATTTTTCTTTGACTATTGACGGTTAAGTGTGCGGGATCTAAACGATTCACAGGGCTTAAATTTGCAAAATAAGCAAGAGGCGAAGCGAGCTGCTGTTGTTTTACCTCAACAATGTGGCATAGCGGCAGAATATCTTTAGTGGGTTTTTGCACGTTTGGGCCAACCAACAAGTAATATCTGCTCAGATGCAATGAGCCTGTGCCTTGGTCGATACGCTCAACACAATCTAAAATTTCGTCATCAACGTAGGGCGCAAAGTGATGAATAAGGTTTTCTTTTAAATCGGGATCAAGTTGCTTAAACTTCAGTTTGTCTTCGCGAAAACGTAGCGGCTTAATGCTAAGGTCGATTTCCTTAGCAAGTGTGCTTTTTATCGTAAACGCGGCACCCCCCGCCATTCTTTGTAACCCTTTTTGCCATCGTTTATGCAATATATGGTTGTTATTAAACTCGATTAGGCCTGTGTTGCTATCGACCTTATGTTCCAGCGACAACTGACAGGCTTTTAGATAGCTGTGTAAAAAGTCCAATTGTGCTTGGGCAACCAGCTCTTTACTGACTAAAGGTTTACTTCGGTCTTTAATATCTTGTGCTTGCTCTTGAATACGTCCACCTTCTAGTTGGGTAAGCGGTAAACTCACTAAAAAGCGAAACAGGTCCCACACTGCGTGTCCGACGCAGGCATCATCGAAGTCATTAGGTTCAAAGATTAAGGTATCGCCATGGCTGCCTTCTTCACTATGAAAGCCAAAATTGCCCGTATGACAATCTCCCATTATGTAGGTGAGTGGCAGGCTGGTGGCCGCTTCAGGCAACTGCAGTTGCTGCTCCAGTAAATCCTTATACATAAGCGCGGCACTGCCACGAAAGAACCGAAATGGACTGAGTCTCATTTTGTCGAATTTACTGCACTCACTGTTTGCGTGGATACCTTCACGCTCATTAAAGTACGATGCAAGATAGTCGTGACGATTCATGGATTAGTCCTCCCTTTGAACAATACCCAATTGAGATTTTGCCAGTTTTACAACGGCTTTATCGATAGGTGGGGGACTAATATCAACCCCCTTGCTTAACGCTTCGACAATGGTTTTCATCACTTGTACGCGGGCATACCATTTATGCTCCGCGAGGATCAAATGCCAACCCGCTAAATTTGTATCGGTTTTAGCAAACATATCATCAATTGCTTGCTCATAATCTTGTCGCTTTTGGCGGTTGCGAATATCTTCTTCCGTTAGTTTCCAGCGCTTATACGGATTATTTAAACGCTCTGTAAAGCGCTTGAGCTGTTCATCTTCGCTAATGTGTAAAAATAGCTTAACAATGCGGACGTTATCATCTGTTAGCAGACGCTCAAATTCGTTGATTTCTTGATAGGCACGACGCCACTCTTGCTCACTAGCAAACGCTTCAACTCGTTCTACCAACACTCGGCCGTAATATGAACGGTCAAAAATAGTCATAGTGCCCCGAGGTGGTAGCTTAGTTTGAAAGCGGTATAGGTAATGCCGGCCTTGCTCCTCGGGTGTTGGTTTTGCGATTGGATAGACCTTAACGCCGCGCGGATCGAGCTTTTCTGTCATGCGGCGAATAGCGCCTCCTTTACCAGCCGCATCCCAGCCTTCAAATACTAAAATAGCGCGCTTCCCTTGATGAAAATAGGCTTGTTGCACATGTAATAGTTGGGTTTGCCAGTATTTTAACTCGTTTTTGTAGTGTTTTTTCGAATCAATAGCGGGGTGTGTCATGGGAGGCTTAACACTTAGCCCGCGATTTAGCGCTTTTATTTCTGATACATAACTGGTCATGCTAACTCCTTTAATCGCCTTTGGTTAAGTTGGCCCTGTTGCTGTCAAAGCGAAAATATTATCGCACCAACTAACTTTTGAGCGTGTTAGAGTAACCTAGAGTAAACTCTACAGGGACTTTTTGACAATGATATGTCATACCATTTTGTCTTACACTTCCTTAATTTGAGGGAGCTAATCAGGTGCTAACGGCGTTAAAAATTTCTCATCATTTAGAACAGATAAATAGAAAATTTTTCCTTGATTGAATAACTGACTCCATCAGTATAAAATCTACCCCAGATTATATCTCGCGCTCATTGATGAGTAGCAAATTGCATTGATGAGGAACAACCGGAATTAACAAGGAAGGATTGGCATGAAGCCTTTTGACAAGTGGCCTGCACTTGTGCAAGACGCACAGCAAGGTACATTCGATGATTCACTTTTTCAGTCAGATTCAGACGTAAAAAACTCGGTACAACCAACCAGATTGCCGATGGCTAAAGTGCCCAACATCATTCTTAAAGCACTTAACCCCCATCACACTGACTATATTCGTATTGACCCAAAAGAAGCTCGTTACTGGCATGGTGGACTTCATCATCATGACGATAGACAACTACTTGTTATTTCAAATAACCAAGTACAACGTCTCAAAACGGTTTCTCAAGGCAATATAAAGGAGATCTTTGCGTTTATTAAAAAGTCAGCGCTTGAGGCTAAAGTGGAAGGTCAGTTCGGTTCTGGTGGCAGTAGAGGCTTCTCGGGTGGGGCGGGAGAGTTAAGCCAAAACGGTGCACATTTAGGTGCTGCAGCTAAATATGCTGCTACAAGCGATTACTCAAAAAATGATGGTGTGGGCTTCAATAGTAGCCAAGGATCAGGTACAACGCGCCCGTCAATGGGTAAGAGTAACGCTGGGATTCAAAAAACACCCACTAAGCTAGAAAGTACAGCACAGCCCATAGATACTATTGCGCCATCTGTCATTATTGGTCAACCTAATCCAAAGCAGATCGTAAAACTAGAGCAAAACCAAGCCACTAAAAGACGTTTTGCAAATCATGTATTAGGACCGGGAGAAACTGCTGCGAGTGTTGTCGATCAGTATACAGGCACACCAAATGAAAGCCGTATATATGGCTTCAACCATCCTCAGTTTACTATAAAAAACCCTCCCAAAGCAGGTGATAAAGTCAGGGTGAATACCGGCTTTGACGTACTAGTTAAAGGGCAATTTTATAACAGCAACAGCGTTAACCTAATCTGGAAAGGGCCAACGTCGGGTTCAAAATCAGCCATATTGGAGCAAGTGAATGGCAATTATCTACCAGACAGAGGCTACGATTGGGAGTTGGCACTACCGCTTGTGGCGGGGGAATATACATTAACTGCTGAAGCCGGAGGGGCGACGCACTCCGTGAGTTTTTCAGTTGAAGAATCTGAAGATCAACTGGAAATTATTGACTTTTTATATATTCCAGAAGATAACAGCTTTATAGCGGTCACGCAGTCACTTGCGGATATTTTAGAGCAAGAAATGGAAGTACTTAACCCTCCCATGGAGCAGCTTAAGCAAGCGCTGGCTGGACAACAAGACCTCTCGCAACAAGATGATAAAGTAATTGATGCCAAAAAGGCGTTAAACGAGACCCTAAAACCACTTGTTTCAGGCCCTACCGCTAATAAAATTACCGAAGTCATTGGCTTTAAAGGCCGAAAGTATACCTATGTGCGTAGTGATAAAATGGCCAACCACTTTAGACGCTATAAAATTGATACGGACATTCGAAACGGTCGTCGTTTTAGCGATGCGAATGGCAACTTAGACCGTAAGAAACTGAACAAAGCGCTTAAAAATGATTTGAGCAAGCTAAAGGTCAATTTTAAGTATGATAAGAAGCTCGTCGACACGTATACAACCATATGGGGCGAATGGGCTAGGGAGCTTAATGAAGATCTAAAGATAAAAAGGTTTGAAAAAAGCGACTATTTTGACGCCAGTGCAGAGGCGCGATTAATGCGCTACACCCATGGTGCAGGCATTGCGGCAAACTTTAGCCCAAAGGATGGTGTCTTTTCATTTCAAGCTGATGCCAAAGTTGATTTTGCTGTTGGTGAAGCAAAAGCTGCAATGAGTGGTTACTACCCTAATAAAAAAGGGTATGAATTTAAGTTTATGATGCCACTTAAAAATTCGACCAAAGAGCGTGAGATAAACTTAGGCGCGCTCCGATTAAATGCGACCATTGCCTTTTTTGGCTATGCTGGCGCGAAATTACAAGCGGCGGCGAATGTAGGCTGTACAGTAAAGCAAGGGAAAATGATGCTTGAGGGATTAACCCCTGAACAAGTAAAAGCACTTAGCCGCGCCGATCGCAAGTTTGAACCTATAAAAGGCGAGCTCAGCGCATTTGCTGGGGTATCCGCAGGCTGTGAGTTAACTGGTGCTTTGCAGTGGGATAACCCAGAAAAATCTGGTGAATCTAGTTTTTGTGATCTAGCTAAACTAGGTGGAAAGGCAGAAGGCGCATTTGGCGCTGGTGCACATGCCGGATGTTATATTGGGTATGAAGACGGAAGGTTTATACTTCGTGCGAAATTGGGACTTATCTGGGGCGTAGGTGCTGGCGGAGAATTAGTCTGTGAGATAGGTGTAGATGAAATCGTCACGCTTGCCCAATTTGTTTATCACCAGCTTAAAAATAATGATTATGATTACCTTGAATTTATACAGCCATTGGCATTTAACGTGCTTTATAAAGCAGTAGCCATGCATATTGCGACAGGTAAAGATATTATGGAGTTTATTGGCGGTTCTGCTGAGGATATAGATGAGTGGTGGCAGACAAAAGTGTTTATTCATGAACAAGCAAAGGAAATTATGGGTAGGGTACGGCTGAAACCAGAAATGCTCAAATTCACCGTACCTGAGGGTAAAGGTGCAATGTTAAATTTACTCGCTAATCCAAATTTAGCGAGTTTAATTGACTCGGGTACCTATAGCTGGTCTGGCTTAAATGAGCAGCGCGAGAATGCGATTATTATCATACTTAAGCATATTCTCTGCACTGAAGAGCTAGATGAAGTATTACAGCATATGGGAGAGGGCGGCGCAAAATGTAGCCGAAAAGAGGGCTTATCTCAGCTTAATAGTATTTTAGAAGGTGCTCAGCAGCGTGAGTTTGATGCATGGAGACGTAAACTACCAAGTCGAGCACGTTCCGGTTCTGTTGCAGTGGCTATGCTCAATACAAATCCATTTGTTGCAATGGTATAATAGATGCTGTGCAGCCAAAGCTGTTACTTTGACTGCACAACTAGGGGATTAGATTGATTTAGAGCACAACGAAAACCAGTAACTCTATACGGTTTTTCCAATTTTTCAGATTCTTGGCGGGTATATACATTACTACCGCGAGGAGATTCCAAGAACATCCCGCCACGCCTTACTTTTTTAGTTCCCGAGCTAGGCCCTTTAGGATCCTGTTCTGGGGAGTGTTGATAGTAATCCTCAGCCCACCAGTCATTGACCCACTCAATCATATTGCCACTTAAATCATAAAACCCCAATGGGTTAGGTGGATAGGTGCCACTAATATGCGGTTCAGGCTCTTCGGCGAGAGAGTAATTTACACCGAGTTCAAGCATACCTGTATTGGTGGCAAACAAAATATTTTCGCCACGGTTTCGTGCTGCAAATTCCCATTGTGCCTCAGTGGGTAAATCAAAGGGGAGCTGGGTAAGCTCAGCGAGCCATAAGCAATAGTTTTTTGCGCTATACCAACTCACTCCCGCAGGGAATTCAGGTGCGCGCCAAACTTCCCCTTTACCCCAATCCTCCCACATGGTTTTTGGTAGGTCATTTACTGCGGTATATAAATCAAAATCTTCATAGCTTACCTCATAAGCGCCCATTGAATAGCTGGTAAGGGTCACCTTATGAGCGGGTTTATTATCGCGGGCTATGGTCCAAGGTAAGTTATTAGGACCACCGCCATCGCCCATCATAAAGCTGCCGCCTTCAACAAACACCATTTGGGCTTTAGTGCGCTCAATAAGTGCTTGCACTTGTTTGTCTTGCTCGCCAGTAAGCGCGTCTATTTGTTGGCCAAGGCCGTCACACCCGGTCATTACCACACACAGTACTGCGAGGCTGGGAACAGTTGTATTTTGATTGGCGAGAATATCGCGCCGGTTAATGTTGGCAAAGCGGGAGAATGAATGTATCCGTTTATTTTCCATATGGTGACTTTCCGTATGTTATTTATCCTTAGTGCAGCTCAAGCATACCAAGCACACCAGCGAAATCAAAATTGCCACAGCATAAAGTAAGCAGTTTGAATAAACGCTGACTTTTACGATGACAATGAACTAGTTAACTGATTGAACAGGAATTGGCTTAGCTTGATTAAGCACGCAGCGAAATCCAGTTGCCCTGTATGCCTTTTTTAGTTTCTCAGATTCTTGCCGTGTATATACATTACTACCGCGGGGAGATTCTAAAAAACTGCCACCTCGCATGACCTTTTTTGTGCCTTCTTTTGGTCCTTTAGGAGCCTGTTCCGGTGAGTGTTGATAGTAATCCTCAGCCCACCAGTCATTAACCCACTCAATCATATTGCCACTTAAATCATAAAACCCCAATGGGTTAGGTGGATAGGTGCCACTAATATGCGGTTCAGGCTCTTCGGCGAGAGAGTAATTTACACCGAGTTCAAGCATACCTGTATTGGTGGCAAACAAAATATTTTCGCCACGGTTTCGTGCTGCAAATTCCCATTGTGCTTCTGTTGGTAAATCAAAGGAGAGCTGTGTGAGTTTTGCCAGCCATAAGCAATAGTTCTTAGCATCATACCAATTCACCCCCGCAGGGAATTCAGATGCACGCCAAATTTCATTTTTATCCCATTTTGTCCACATGGTTTTTGGTAGGTCATTTACTGCGGTATATAAATCAAAATCGCCATAGCTTACCTCATAAGCGCCCATCGAATAGCTGGTAAGAGTCACCTTATGAGCGGGTTTATTGTCGCGGGCTATGGTCCAAGGCAAGTTATTCGGACCACCGCCATCGCCCATCATAAAGCTGCCGCCTTCAACAAACACCATTTGGGCTTTAGTGCGCTCAATCAGTGCTTGCACTTGTTTGTCTTGCTCGCCAGTAAGCGCGTCTATTTGTCGGCCTAGGTCGTCACACCCGCTTATGACCAAGCATAGTAATGTCGTTAAAGGGGTTAATATCTGGTTATCAATCTTGTCCATAAGTGTGCTATCCATAAGGTATTTGCATACACATTTATCATAACTTGTTTAGCTGTATTGAGACATAGCTAATGTGGCAGTAAGACCAATGTATAAATATTAAAATGACAATATAACGCTTGTAATTTATATTGCTTGGGCACTACAACCCTTTGAAAGAATGAATGCTGTTCAAGATGTTGGCGGCTTTTGAATTTATAAGCAAGATTATGCCCAAAAAGAGTATGCTATGAAATCTGCAGTATTGGTAATTGATGTACAGAGTCTTTTATTCGACCCAGAGCCCAAACCGTATGCAAGTGAAGAGGTGTTAAGCCAAATTAACTTAGTGACAGATTGGGCTCGAAAGCAAGGCATGCCAGTTATCTATATTCAACATGAGCAAAACGGTACTGCGATTGAGTATGATAGTGAAGGTTGGCAATTACAATCAGTACTTCAAGTTGACGCCAATGATCAGTTCGTGCGTAAAACCACCCCAGACTCATTTTTAAACACAAATCTATCTAACATACTTGAAGAACATGGAGCTCAACATATTTATGTTTGTGGCTATGCTACAGAGTTTTGTGTTGATACAACGAGTCGGCGAGCCGCGGGTTTGGGTTATGCAGTTACAATAGTGGCGGATGCCCATACCACACATTGCAAAAAGCACATGTCAGGTGAACAAATAAGAATACATCATAATGCCACACTGCCAAGTATCTCCAGTTTTGGAGTGAAAATATCCGCGGTGTCTACTGCCAAAATTATCGCTTTAGGTGACTGATATAGTCTAGTTTTGTTGAGGGATTACCATTTCCTGTCACTGTTTTCACTTACTCGTCCTAATAACCGGCTGTTAAGGGTTATACATGTTATTACACAAGTGTGAAGCAAACCGGAAACGGTCCTCCTATAAGTTTTAACTAAGCCTTTGGATCAAGGGGTTATTCAATCCACATCCATGTAATTAATGGTGGGTTAGTCGCGTTTGTAAATGTGATATTAATTACGATATCGTTTTGCGTGTTCTCGTATTTCGCTGCAAATATCAGCATTGTATCCTGTCCTCTTCGAAGAGACGCTAATAAGGTTTTGGATTTTAAGCTGCTAAGCTGCGGCGCGATTTCGCGGTATGCCCGCAAAAATCCCTCCTCAGAAACTTTTTTGGCTAAGTCGGTGGTTATTACAGATAAATATGCTTGATAGTTTCCTCTCTCATGCGCTTTCAAAGCGCTGTCGACAACAGGCATAAGAAGGCGAAGTGCCTCTTCTTCTGTTGAACCAAATGTTCCAAAATAATTCATAACTATTATTCTTGTCTAATCCTACTGGTTTTTCACCAACAGGTAATGAATATAAGCAATATTTTTAAGTGTCTCAAACACTGTAAAAGTCTAAGTACCTATTTCAATTGTGAGGTTAATACTTTTATACTAGGGCCTGTTGATCTTTGCTGCTGCAAAAACAAACTTGAAAAATAAACAGGCCCTAACTTACGAGTAAGCAACGTTATTTAATAAGGAGATAGTAATGAATGCTTATAATATCGAGATATTGAAACAATCCATCGACGATAAAACGCGCTTTGATGGCTGGGTATTTGGTTTGCCCCCCGGAATTAAAGCCAATCAATGGCCGCTTGATCCACATACCGGTTATCCGCTAAAGCACAGCTTTACACTAAAATTGCCAGAGGGCTATCGCACTGATGAGAATACGTATGCGGTTAGCTTTTTTGCAATCGCGGTTGATCATAATGATGGCGGACCCGAATATATTGAAGGGTTAGAAGAGGCGTTATTTGCTGAGCAGTCGCCAAATGAACCGCTATTCGAGCCCTTTTGGCAGGCGATGCAAACGGTTCATCCTAGCTGTAAGTTTGCAGCGGATACGCTCGATTGTTATTACGCAACGCTCCTGCTTAGTGAAGCTGAGTTTTACGGCGAGCTCTGTTCACCGCCAGCCATTCTTGAACGGCATTTTGAAGATGATGTTTGTGCTCCTGAATGGCTAGTCGAGGGTGGGGCGAGTTGCTTTTGGAAAATGAACTATTCCCAGTACCTCAGTTTGCCAGCTGAAGAGTACCAAATATATCGCGAGCTTGGTGGAATTCCCCCAGAAGCAGTGAGTTTTAACCGTGCGATTGCGCTTGTCGCCAACCCTAGTGATCCTAATGCGGGCAAGACACCTAGCGAATATGAAGATACAGGTTATATTGACCCGTATGAAGGCGATCCTGAGTGGTTAGAGAGTGTTTCGCCAAATCATTTAGGTGGGACGAGTTTAAACGGTCAAGGGATCCCTGATTTTCTTACACCTTACTACATCGAATTCGAAGAGATCTTAGGTGGGCATAACTTTGGCGGAGGGATAGGTATACTTGATTTGGTAAACCGCGAGTTTGATTGGAGTTGTGGCTAATATTAACTAATACCAATTTATCTTAATACTTGCTCAATTTGAAGGAGTAAATCTGACGCTAACGGCGTTAAAAATTTCTTATTAAT
>NZ_PNDS01000135.1 GCF_005886535.1 Pseudoalteromonas sp. S2755 | reverse complement strand
CCCAGCTTGAATATCAATAGTGATGGGTGTCGCTTATTTTCGTTGTATTTACAGCGCGTTGTCGTGTGCGATAACCCTGTTTTAATGTAGAGATACGCTTAAGTGCTAAGAAATAACTTATCGAAAAACGTTATTGACCAAAATGATTGGAGTGTTTACATACTTTTTTATTTCACTCTCCCAGCTTGAATATCAATAGTAGTGGGTGTCACTGATTTTTCTGGCGACGCATTCTTCTTCACCTCGAATTATAGAAGCAAGATATTCTTCATCAATGTCAAAGCGACCGTCTGAACCCACATCCTCTAGGTCAAACGTACTCTGGTGATATTGGTAAAACTGCCACAACATGCTAAATGCAGCACTATCGGCAATTTCAGCTTTCCGTATTGTAATTTTCATTTGATGCCTAACAACGAGCCTGTAGAATAACTCGTTTCAAATTTGTTTTTGTAATCAACAAACGATAACTGAGTTCCTATTTTGATTCAATCGTTTAGTTGGGTGTGAGTTGTTATTTTAGGTTTTTTTTTAAGCTGGTTTGTTGTGGTTTGAGAGGCGTTTCGGAGCTGTTAGGTCCGGTTGTTCTTAGCTTACTACACCCTTTCTCGTAACTTTTCGATATTGTGAACAAGGCAGTATAGCTGCCATTGAGCATTGACTTTTACTTGGCCGCGTAATGTGAGCTTATTCATCCCTTTATTCACCGTGATGTTGCCGAATACTGGTTCGATACATCCAAGTCGTTTGCTGTATTGTCGTCGTCCTATTGGGCTGTCTATTTTTACTTTCATTTTGTCGATGTAACTGATTTTTTTGCGAGACTCATCACTCTTAAACTGTACTTGTCGGCCTGTTTTTATCGGTGGCTTTCGCATGCACTGCTGTTGTAGTGGGCATACTTTGCAATCTTTTAAGTAACCACAGAATCGCGTGTATTCTTGGTTGTAGCTTTTTACATTGATACCGCTTCGCTGTAACTCCACCCAATTTAGTACAGCTATTTCGTAGAGTTTTATGCAGCCTCAAGATAACCAATTGGTGTCATATCACCTAGTGAATCATGAGGTCGCTCATAATTATAAATATCTAACCACTCATCAGTGATTTCACGTACTTCTTGCAGTGACTCAAACAAGTATAAATCTAGCACTTCTTCACGGTAACTCCGATTAAACCTTTCCACAAAACCATTTTGGTAAGGACTGCCTGGCTCTATAAATTCCAACTTGATGTCATTTTTCATTGCCCAATCTTCGAGTGCCGTTGAAGTAAATTCTGGGCCATTGTCCACTCTAATCTGCTTTGGTTTTCCTCGCCAAGCAATAATTTGTTGTAGCGTTCTAATAACTCGTTCAGAAGTTAAGCTTGTATCGACCTCAATCGCCAGTGCTTGTCGGTTGAAATCATCCAGCACATTCAGTGTTCTAAAACGATGTCCATAGCTTAATGCGTCACTCATAAAGTCCATTGACCACGATTCATTATGTTGTGTCGGTGCACTTAATGGTTCAGGTGTTCTTGTTGGAACACGGCGCTTCCCCTTACGTCTCAAGTTTAGTTTTAGCATGTTGTAAACGCGTTCAACACGCTTTTTATTCCACGGCTTACCTTTATTGCGAAGCCTTTTGAATAGCTTAGGCAGCCCCCACCTAGGATGGCGCTCTACCAGCGCAAGTAATGCGTCGATAACTTCATCATCTGACGGCCGTTTATGTTTGTAATAAAAAACTGAGCGGCTTAGCCCTGCCACTTCACAAGCAAATGCGACGCTGACGTTAAATTGAGCTCTCAAATGCTCTACCCAAGCTCTGCGCCTACTTGTTTTTACAGCTTTTTTGCGATGATATCCTCAAGCATCGAGTGCTTTAGGCTAAGCGTTGCAAACATATCTTTTAGCTTACGGTTTTCTTCTTCAAGCTCTTTAAGTCGCTTAACGTCTGAAGCTTCCATCCCGCCATATTTTGAGCGCCATTTATAAAACGTACTTTGGCCGATACCATGTTTGCGGCAGATTTCTGGCACAGGAATACCTGATTCAGCTTCCTTGATCATGCTGACAATTTGGGTTTCGGTGAACTTGCTTTTTCTCATCGTAAATTTTCCTATTTTAGTTAATGGAAAATTCTACTTATGAACTGTTTCATTTTTTGGGGGAGTTACATCCACTTTGTATTATTCATCAACGATACTGAATAACTAGAAATACTTTTATCTATGCGTTCTCGGATAATATCCATAGTCAAATTGCACTATAACGCTTGCCGTAAACGGCACAAAGTAGCAGGCTAAAATTGGCGACGAAGGAGCACAAGCCTGCTGTTTTGTGTCCTTGGTTTTACGGCCTTGTTAGGTACCGCTGCTCACTTTATCGTACAAATAGTTTATAGAATGATGAAGTTCATTTTGGTTACAAAAATAATCATTGATCACACCAAAAGTTTTAAACTCACTGATATTGTAACCGTCTTCAATATCGTTGAAATATAGTACTTGGTTTCCAAATATAGCTACGACATAAAAACCACCACCTAAGTCGCCAATGGGTGATAATTGCCATTTTTGAGGCATAACCTTAATAAGATTCCAAAAGCGTTGTTGAGGTTCGTCAAGGAGCCAGAATTGATTTTCAAGATCGTTATCAATCCATGACTTTTCTACCGGTTTCCAGTTATTCACAATATTACCTAGGTACCTAACGCTTGCCTAACCGGCGCGAAATAGCAGGCTAAAATTAGCGACGAAGGAGCGCAAACCTGCTGTTTTGCGTCCTTTGGTTTAGGCACTTGTTATACGTTTTTTAAGCCGTCAAAGGGTTTAATTGTTATATTTATACTTTGTAAAAAGCCATCCTCACCTCTAGTGAAAACAAAGGGCTTTCCAGGAACTATTGTTTGAGTAATAGCCCAACCACCTGAGAATTTCATCTCAACATCAATTAGATTTGTTTCACCGCTAAAATTGATTGTTACATCCTCTCCAACCTGAGTTCTATTTATTGTGTCCGTTAAAACTTGCTCTAATTCAAATTCTCTCATTGTTCCCTCTAAACGTATAACGCCTGCCGTAAACGGCACAAAATAGCAGGCTAAAATTTGCGACGAAGGAGCACAGCCTGCTGATTTGCGTCCCTTGGTTTAGGCACTTGTTAGGTCTTGATTTTAAAACCTTTTAGTAATTCTTGTGTAAAGTTAACAGACTTTTCATAAGACTCACACCAATAATCATGAATAGAGAAAGTCACAAGCTTATTACCCATTCGAAAGTGCTGTGTATAAATTCTAAAGCTACTTTTTTTGTCATATGCATCAAGTACAAAGGATTGGATTTTTGAATCCAAATCTATTGTTTCTTGCATGTATTTAAAATTATTTTCTAGGTTTGAATGCTTGGAGTTTTTAACAATTTCGAGATCTCGTTGTGCCCAACCACTTAAAGGAGTATCAACATTGTATGTGGACACATAAATTGAGAATACTTCATCCTCTGAATCAACTCTGACTCCACCTTTAATAACTTCGGGCTTCCATGATTCTGGTAAAGTTAAACCCCAAGTATCAGTAGACAATTCTATATATTTTGATTCTAGTTCCACGTCAGCTCCATTAACGTTAAAAACTTGAAGGAACAGTAAAATTGAAATTATTTTTATAATCAACTGCATGAGAAATACTCTAGAGACCTAACACTTTAGTATTTATGCGACACGCAGTTTGTGTTGCATAATCGCTTGTTGGACTGAGCCGCTACCCGCTCGATGTCTCAGAGTTGGTGTTATTTATGCTAAGGGAATTTGCTTTTTGGAGGCTCTCACTTTCCTAGCTAGTGTATTCAGTTTAGCTAGTGTTATGTAAGCTTTCCCTGCATTGCTCAGCGCTCATTATGTATTCATTACACCTAAATTTACCTTAATAAGCAATTATATTTTTTTAGCGTACAGAGGCCGCTAGCCTGAGCAATTAAGCAGGTTAACTAATTGATTTTGAGCAGCTATCAAGCTGCTAACTCGTTCGGTCTACTTTGGTCGGTGTTGCATCTAACTTGAATACGCCAATTAGCCGCAAGATACCTACCTTACAATGCTGACAAGGCCAATTCGGTATCAATGTCACGTTTTCTCCTGTCTTTGGCCTCTTTGCTCTGCATGTGCATGACGCCTGCGACCTTATCAGCGCTAACTTTCGCTTGCGACATGCATTGGCTAAAAAACCGTAATGTCGAATACGCATAAATCCTTTCGGTAGTACATGCTGCAAATAACGCCGTAAGAATTCGTCATTACTCAGTGTCATCACTTTATCACGATTATCATCTGCGTAATCTCGGTATTTGAAGCTCACCGACTGTGCATTCGCTGTCACTAAACGTGATTCAGACATTACGCCTTTTCGGGTATACCGTGCTAAGTAACTTACTAGCTTTTCACTGTAAGCTAAGCAGGCTTTGCTATACACGCACCACTTTGTTGGCGTGTTTATCTTCACGAGTGACGTATTAAAATCACTAAGCGCCGCTAGCATTTTTCCTCTAAAGACCGTTGATAACGCTTTAACGGGATATAAATAGCCTTTTTCTATCTCATTCCATTGAGTCTTATCGAGCGTACCTGCTGGGATTAAACAGTGTAAATGAATATGCTGACTTAAATTTTGCCCCCAAGTATGCAAGACGCTAGTCATTCCTAATTGGCCATGCCCTTTTCGGTTAGCAAATTTACTCAAGGTTTGCCATGCTGCTTTGAATAAACACTGGTATAAGGCGCTTGGGTTATAATGAGCAATGGCATTAAGTTCATGAGGAAGCGTAAAGACAAGGTGGAAATACCGGCATGGCAATAAGTTCTCTTGCTGCTTTTGTATCCACCTTGCCGTTGCCATTCCTTGACACCGTGGACAATGGCGGTCTCGGCAGCTGCACCCAATCTGCTGTGACTCACCGCAGTTATCGCACTGCCATGTTTGATAGCCGAGCTGACCCGTTCTGCATGATTGAAGATGCTGACAGACGCGTAGCTGCTGATAGCTCATTATATGATGTTGCCGATAATGGCCAAGGCTCGAATTTAAAATATCAGCGAGATGTAAAGTGCTCATAGTTTAACCCAACTTGCGAGTAAATCAACACCGCCATGCCCCAATTCGGGTAACCAATGTAAGTAGCTTTGCGTGGTTTTAATATCACTGTGTCCAAGCTGATGTTGAAGTTGGTGCAATGGCATGCCTGATTCAAGTTGATGTGTTGCATAAGCATGGCGTAGTGCATGTGGATTACAGTGAGTTAAGCCGCAATGTCGTGCATGTTCACGTAATGGTCTCCTGAAGCTTGATGCCGACATGGGTTTATCCATTAACCATCGTGAGTAAAACATCCAACCCCTTGGGTGATACATTTTCCAGTAACTACGTAATTGGTTAAGTACACTATCGGAGGCCACCACATAGCGTGACTTATCTCCTTTACCTTGTTCAATCAAAATGGTTTTTCGCTTTCCATCAATATCTTGCACTTTAATATGCAAAAGCTCACCAATGCGTAAGCCACAACCATAGCAAACCACAATTAACGTTTTTAATCGCATATCCGTACAGTTTTCTATCAACCGCCGAATATCGTCTCGAGATAAATAGGTTGGTGCGCGAGTCTTCGCTTTTGGTAATGCGATATCTAGGTTCAGCGGTCGGTGTAAAATATGTTTAAACAAAAACCAAATACTATTTATTTGTACTTTTTGGCTTGCTCTAGAGAGCTTACGAATAGCCGGATCGTTAAAAAAGATATTCAGCTCGTCATCAGTAATGGAATCGAGTGGTTTATTGAAATAGTGACTCAGCTTAAGTAGATGCTCACAGTAACTTTTGCATGTACGTTGCGAATACCCTCGATAGGCTATTTCTGTTTTGACTTGTTCTATGAGTGGGTTCATGACTTACCTCCAAGTTATGGGATAACCTCAAGGTAAGTGTGGCTCAGTTGGTGAGAGTAGGATCTCCGCGTAGCGGCTTAGTTCAACAATTTAATATCGACCCAATGGGTCGTTTTTCTACCGAGTCGTGGGTCATTATTCTCATTGTACCAGTTTTATCACAATAACTAACTTGTTGCTACAGATATATTTTTCATCCTTATGAAAAGGATGAAAACGACCCAGTGGGTCGTTTTCTTGACTATAGGAGAAATACACCAATACTGTATATAAATACAGTTTTTTTAGAGCTAATTCAATGAGAACTCGTTCACCATTTCTAAACCACATCGCAGAGTTTATGCTGACTAAACAATATTCGCTCAGAACAGTTGATACATATCTTAAGTGGATTTCTTCCTATATTCATTTTAAAGATAAGCGTCACCCTGCTTCAATGGGCGATAACGAGGTTGTCGAATATCTCGACTACCTTGTGCTTAAACGTAATGTGTCGCCTAAAACACAAGCGACAGCGTTAAATGCATTATCTTTTCTGTATAAGCAAATAATTAAACAGGATTTGTGTCCTAATTTAACGTTTGTCAGAAGCAAGCGCCAATCTAAGTTGCCAATTGTTATGACCCCCGAGGAGGTTAAACGTCTCATGTCGTTTTTAAGTAAACGATATTATTTAATTTCAGGTTTAATGTATGGTAGCGGCTTACGTGTAATGGAAGCTGTTCAACTACGAGTTCAGAACATTGACTTTGACTTTGACTTTG
>NZ_PNDS01000134.1 GCF_005886535.1 Pseudoalteromonas sp. S2755 | reverse complement strand
GACAGAGAAAATTTACGGCGCAAGCTTGAGGCACAAGATCGCGTTGTGAGATGCATCAACAAATCAGCAAACACCCGTGTGGGAGCCGCTTTATGCGGCGAGCTTGATGAAAAATATCGCGGTGTAAAATCGCTCCTACAACTAAGCTAACTCCCGTCTAAGAACCGCTTTACGCGGCAAGCTTGATGAAAAATATCGCGATGTGAGATCGCTCCTACAACTAAGCTAACCCCCGTGTGGGAGCCACTTTAGGCGGCGATTTTGATGCAAAAGATCGCGATGTGAAATCGCTCCTACAAACAAGGTAACATCGGTGTGGGAGCCGCTTTACGCGGCGAGCTTAATAAAAAAGCTCGCGATGTAAAATAGCTCCTACAACTAAGCTACCCCCCGTGTGGGAGCCGCTTCATGCGGCGAGCTTTATGAAAAAATCGCCATGTGAAATCGCTCCTACAAATCAGCTATACAAATTTTGCGGTACTTTAAGCACGTTAATATGTACCGTGACTTCCTCACGGTCATGATATAGGTGTTTTGCTTGGATCTCATAATCTACATTGTACTTTTGCAGCTCTTCATGGATAAGCGTAAGACATTCATACACACTGTCGAAGCGTTTTTTCATCGGTAGCTTTAAGTTAAAGATCAGCTCTCGAGCAAACGCATTCACCACCCAGTCCACCATTAAATCAGCAACACGCGTTGGCTTTTCGACCATATCACACACCAACCAATCAATATTGCGTTTTTCTGGGCGGTACTTGAATCCATCTTCACGATAGTGCTTCACTTGTCCCGTTTCCATCAGGTCATCATTCATCGGGCCATTATCGATTGAGGCTACGAACATGCCACGGCGTACGAGTTGGTATGTCCAACCACCTGGGCAAGCACCTAAATCAACGGCTCGCATCCCCGCACGTACACGTGTCCCTTGCTGGTCTTTAGGCACAAAGACATGGAATGCCTCGTCTAATTTTAGCGTCGAGCGGCTTGGTGCGTCCGATGGCATTCTCAGACGCGGGATCCCCATAAAAAATGGCGAATTGTTATCACTAAACGAATAACCAACATAAGCGGTGTTATTGGCAAGGAACAATACGTGTAATACAGGCTTGGCAGGTTTTACCTCACGAGTCAGCTTGTTTTGCTTCTCGAGCGCCTTAGACAAAGGCGTTGAAAACTTTTTACAGAATTTAGAAAGTTCTTTTCCTTCATTAGTATCTGGCGTTTCAACGCGCAGCTCACCACACAAAGGAAAACCTTCCACAGCCGCTTTTATCACGCTCACTCTGTCTTCAATCGGCATATGGGTATGTAAAGAGCCAACAAACCACTGCCTTGCAAACACCAGTTTCTTAAAGTCGATTTTCTTCGCTAAGGTCTCAGCATCATTTGGCGAAAAACACTCAAATGTTACAAAAGCAGTATTCGGCTTAGCTTTTACGTAGCCAGCAATTCCATGCTTTGCAGCATAATGATTAATTTCGGCTGCGGCGTCACTTTCAAAACCACCGCGACAATAGATAACGATACTCGACATTAGATTCTCTAGATTAAAAGGAAGATTTAGCAGCTTGAACTATCAATAAAATCCAAGCAATTAAAAAACAGGTACCACCGATTGGGGTGATTGGCCCTAGCCATTTCATGCCCGTTAAAGCTAGTAAGTACAGACTACCACTAAATAGCAGTACACCAGCAATAAAGAAACCACCAGCAATTTGCACCTTGAGGCCCCATTTGATTAAAAACGCGGTGGCAATAATGGCAAGGCCGTGAGTCATTTGGTACTGTGCAGCTGTATTAAAAATACCAATAGCATAGTCGCTCAAACGTCCCTTGAGACCGTGAGCGGCAAACGCGCCGAGTGCCACAGACAATAAACAAAACACGCTGCCAATAATCAAGTAGAGCTTAGCCATGACAGCGCTCCTTAATAAAATTCGCCGCTATCGCGGCGGCATTCGCGCGGCTCTCTGACTCGCTTACACCACTCACCTTACGTGGCTTGAGTGAATGGTCGCCGTCTTTGAGCCACTTCACCATAACTTGCTCGGGAAAGCACATGGCATCAACCTCTGTGCGATTGCCAAAGGTATCGCGTTCGCCTTGTAAAATGAGCAGCGGGCATTTCAACTCAGGAAAATGATCCACTCTGAGCTTTTCCGGCTTACCTGGCGGATGGAATGGATAGCCAAACGCAAGTACTCCTTCCACCTTTACAGTGGTTTCACAGGCCAGCATAGATGCCATACGCCCGCCCATTGATTTACCACCAATAAAGAGCGGTAAGCTTGGCTCTACTGCTGCCAGTACTTGTTGAAAATACGCGAGTAGCTTAGGAGCACGCTCTGGTGGGCGTTTTTTCCCCTCTTGTTTGGCTTGCTGCATATATTCAAAATCAAAGAGCCCAACTTGAACGCCCTTAGAAACAAGCAACTTAGCCATTTCTTGCATAAAATCACTATCGCTTCCTGCACCTGCACCATGGGCAAAAATAAACTGTGCAACTGGGTTTTCAGCATAGTGCCATTCAATATTTACTGCGCTCATAAACTATTTAACTCTTGTTCGTGTTCTACCATATCAAGCATCCATTCTTTGAATGAAACTATTTTACCCAGCTCCGACTGTGACTCTCTAAATACCAAGTAATAGGCATTTTTACTTTCGAGGTGGTGACTAAATGGAATAACCAGTCGCCCTGCATCTATATCCGGTCTTGCCAGTACGCTATTGCCCAGCGCCACACCTTGGCCGTGAATCGCTGCCTGTAACACCATAGAAGAGTGACTGAAGATAGGCCCGGTATTTACCGCCACATTTCTGACCCCTGCGGTTTTCATCCATGCCTTCCAAGCGCGACGCGTGGTGTCATGGAGTAAAGTATGCTGGGCCAAATCGCTTGGCTGATTAAGTGGTTTGGGGCCAGTTAACAAAAATGGGCTACATAATGGCACAAAGTACTCGGTATGTAGCTTATGGGTTTGCACCCCATTCCAGTTACCACGACCGTAGTAAATCGCGACATCAACATCATCCGTTAACGAATTATCGTCGTGATCTTGGGCTTTGATCCGTACATCGATTTCAGGGTGCAACTCATTAAAGTTACTCAGCCTTGGTACCAACCATTGAATTGCAAAGCTCGGCGTCAAACTCACCGTTAACGACCCTTTTGCGCCTCGTGCTAGGAGCTTTTCAGTCGCATCGATTAATTGTGAAAAAATATCTTTAATATCGAGGTAATAGCCCTGCCCTTCCTCAGTTAACAGCAAGGAGCGATTTTTTCGCAAAAACAGTTTTAAACCTAGATGTTCTTCTAAGATTTTAATTTGATGACTAACTGCAGCTTGAGTGACGTACAACTCCTCTGCTGCTTTGGTAAAGCTCAGGTGTCGTGCCGCCGCCTCAAAGGCCTTTAATGCATTTAATGGTGGAACTCGTCGTGACATTCATTCATGCCTATAAAAAACCCGCTAACCGCGGGCAAGTAAAATCCCCAAACAACATCTAATTATGAGGTCGCTTGGGTATAGATTATAAATCAGCTGCGCTGGTGTCCAGTGGCGCAAAACTCTTAACTAGCTCATCTACCGCTTTCATCTGTTGTAGGTAGCCTTCAAGTTTAGCCAATGGCAATGCACAAGGACCATCACACTTAGCTTCATTTGGATTCGGATGCGCTTCAATAAAAAGTCCAGCTAACCCAAGTGCCATACCGCTACGAGCAAGTTCAGCAGCCTGAGCACGGCGGCCATCGGCAGAGTCGCTACGACCACCCGGACGCTGTAGTGCATGTGTCGCATCAAAAATAACAGGGGCCATACGCTTCATGTCATCCATGCCCAGCATATCCACGATCAGGTTGTTATAACCAAAGCTACTGCCGCGTTCACAGAGGATAACTTTGTCATTACCCGCTTCATTGATCTTCTTAATGATATGACGCATTTCATGTGGCGCTAAAAACTGTGGTTTTTTCACGTTGATCACCGCACCAGTTTCTGCCATCGCGACAACTAAGTCAGTTTGACGAGCAAGAAACGCCGGTAACTGGATCACATCAGCCACTTCCGCAACGGGTTTTGCTTGGAATGGTTCATGTACATCGGTGATAACCGGTACATTAAAGGTCTTTTTGATTTCTTCAAAAATCTTTAAGCCTTCTTCCATGCCAGGGCCACGGTAAGAGTTAATTGACGAGCGATTGGCTTTATCAAATGACGCTTTAAATACGTATGGGATCCCAAGTTTACTTGTAACCTCAACGTAATGCTCTGCGATTTGCATTGCTAAGTCACGAGACTCAAGCACATTCATTCCACCGAACAGTACGAACGGCTTATCGTTTGCAACTTCTCGTCCCGCAACATTAATAATATCTGTATTCATTTTTTATCCTTTAGCTGCCTATTACACGAAGCAATTGTCCGCATAACCAAGCCATATAAGTACCAAGGGCATAACCAAGTACCGCCAGTAACACACCGACCGGAGCAAGCGCCGGGTGGAACGCCGAGGCCACCACCGGCGCAGATGCCGCACCACCAATGTTTGCTTTACTGCCAACGGCAACATAAAACACAGGTGCTTTAATTAATTTAGCAACGATAAATAACAAACCAACATGCACGGCCATCCAAATAACACCAATAACGACGTATTTAGGCGCCTCAACAATTTTGGTGATATCCATGTGTAGACCAATGGTTGCTACTAAAATATATAAAAAGCTCGAGCCAATTTTTGACGCGCCAACCGCTTCATATTGACGTGCTTTGGTAAACGAAAGTGCTAGACCTATGGTTGTAACGAGGACAATGATCCAAAACAGTTTGCTGTGAAGAGAGAACTTCTTCAGCTCTGGGTAGTTACTACTAAAAAATGGCACCAGTAAGTCCGCAGCAAAATGCGCAAGCCCCGTAGCACCAAAAGCAAAACCAACTAGGATCATCAAATCTTTGAGCTCGGGTTTTCTTGCGTGCTCGGCTTCAAATGCTTGTACTTTGTCAATTAGGCGGTTGATTGAAGAAGTATCCGCCCCTGTTCGCGCATCAATTTCTTTATTGCGCGCCGCCATATAGAGCAAGCACGCCATCCACAAGTTTGCGACAACAATATCAACCGTTACCATGATGGTGAAAATTTCTCCACCTGCGCCGTAAATCTCTTTCATCGCCACCATATTGGCACCGCCACCAATCCAGCTTCCTGCAAGCGCGGCCATACCACGCCATACAGCTTCAGGGCCAGTTACACCAAGTAGCTCAGGCATAAAGGTAGCAGTAAGTAAAAGTGCAATTGGGCCACCAATCACCACACCCACCGTTCCCGTTAGGAACATGATAATTGCCTTTTTACCCAAAGCCGCTATCGATTTTAGGTCAATACTTAGTGTCAATAGCACCAAACAAGCGGGTAACAGATAATACTTTGCTACCGTGTAAACATCGTTATTGTTGCCATCAACGATACCAAAGGTATTTAACAGAGATGGTAAGAAATAACACATCAACAGCGCCGGCACGTACTTGTAAAACTTTGCCCAAGCTCCGCTTTTTTGACTCGATGTGTAAAAAACAAATCCCAGAATAACGGCCAATAGGCCCATAATTACCGCGTTATTGGTAACGAGCGCAGCGCTTTGCTCCATAAATCCTCGCTGTTATTATTTTTTATATAACTATGTTTAATGCAAAATATTATTATGATCAGCCAACTCTTTGATCTGATGCTGGATCACTTCAATGGTTGGGTCGTCCGGACATTCATCAACGAAAAACTGTAAGTCGTCTTTTGCCATCTTCGGACAATTTAATTGGTTGAGTAAATAGCCTCTATCACGACGCTCATAAGGATCATCGCCTAAGATATCCATCAATTGCTCGACACAACTTAACGCGTGACCAAACTTTTCTGCCGCAATAAACGCCCACTTTTGCTGAGACAAATAAAGCTTCAACGACTCTTCATTAAAAATAAGCTCCATCGGCTCTTGGTCTTTTTCTTGTTCTTTGTCTTGGTTGTTTTCATTTTCTGGGATTATGTACCAGCTCTGGTGGCCTGAGCTTGGCTCAATGACATAACCCTCCTCTTCGCTAAATGCGACATGCACGATAATCTCCCCTTGACTTAGAGCAAGGCTTGCCTCTAACTTCGCTCGTTCAAGCAGGTGCACTAAAATAAGACCCAATGCAGTATTAGTACCACTGCGCATAGAAAGAGCGTAGCAAACACTGTTGAGTTTGTATTCTGGTACCTTTTGGCTGCTACCACTGAATAGCCACAGGGTATAAAAAGCGTCCAAGATTTCATCCAAACATTTATGTTTGCTTACATGCTTATGGCGAATTTCATCCACGGCAAATTCAAGCTCTGCTAACTGACACAAAGTTTCATTGGTATCAGCTTGTGCATCCCAACTTTGCTCAGCCTTGATACAACGGATCAATGGCGGATAGGAAAATGCATCTGAATTGTCATCGAGAGATAAGTCATTCTCATCTAACCAGATATCATTCTTCATAAAATTCGATTTCTCTTGAATTGCTTTCATTTAGAACGACTAGTTTACCACTTTTTGTCATATTCCCAAGGGGGGAAATTTAGTAATACCAATCTATCGTTCGCTGAAATAGTAAAAGTGTTTACTTATTATGGAGATATAGAAGCGCTCCGCGATAAGCCAAGCGCCAATTGAAATGCTTAAGCAAAGAAGCCTTGTTTACTTACGGCGAGATGCGCGATGGCCATTAGTACCAATGTTGCAGCGCCTAGCGCCAAGTATTTGGTCTTTTTAACACTTGCTTTTGCAATTACAAAACCCAGCGCAATATAACCAAACACTAAAACGATTTTTTGTAGTAGCCAAGGTTGTTGTGCTGGATTCAGCCCCGCGGTTACCGCCAAAATAACAGCCGTAACTAGCAATAAAGTGTCTACACTGTGGCTGGTAATAAACACACCTTTGTTTGTTGCTAACTTACCAGAGCCCAAACGCGAAAACGCGCGAGTGTAAAATAGTACAATACTCAATACCACAAATAATAAGTGCGTATGTTTTAACGCCATGTAATCCATATCATTCTCTAATCAGGGAAACGTTGTAGGATCAATTCTAACTCATTAATACAACGGTTGAATACATCTACGAGTTTAGGGTCAAAGTGTTTTCCCTTTTGCGCAGTAATCTCTTTTTGCGCATCTTCCTGGCTCCATGCCTCTTTGTAGCAACGTTTATGGCGTAAGGCGTCATACACATCGGCTAGTGCCACTATACGACCATAAAGGTGTATTTCATCGCCTTTTTTGCCTTTCGGATAACCGCTACCATCCCATTTTTCATGGTGGTCTCGAGCGATTAACGCGCCCGCACTGACAATCTCACGACGAGAATCTTTTAATAAGTCAAAGCCTTTGTCTGTATGAGTTTGCATGACTTTCCACTCTTCGTCATCCAGCTTGCTAGGCTTATTTAAAATCGCGTCAGGAATACCAACTTTACCCACATCGTGCAGTGGTGACGCCATTTTCACCAGCTCTGCTTCTTTATCAGAAAGACCCATTTCTTTGGCAAGCGTATAGCAAAGGTATGCCACCCGCTTCACATGATTGCCAGTATTGGTTGAATGAAGTTCAAGTGCTTCACTCAAACGGATCACCAGTTCTTGCTGGGTATCTTCAATCTCGGCTTGTAGCTGTACATTTTCGTACGCCAATTGCATATTCTGGGCAAAAATATCAATTAAGTGACGCTGAGTCTCGGTTAAGAACTCAGGAATACCAGACACAAATAGCATTGAGGCGTGGTTATAGTCACTGGAGCAGTAGGCGAATAAGTAGTTATCTTTATACACAATGTCTTTATCTTGTAATGCTTTTAAGCAAGCATCCATTTGATCGCTGCTGAGCACTTCCGAAATTGGCTTACCCTCGCTACTTTCAAACTCTCCACGCCCTGCAAATACAACCAGTTGATCGTTCGTTTGGCCTGCTTCTTTACCCGCTGCAAGTGATGTTGCATACATAGCTTGGTCGACCGTGCCTATCAGCGAAGTAAGTTGCTGTAACACGCCCTCAATAAAACTCTCAATTGAGTGAGTCGCAAAAATATCACGGGAGGCTTTAATGATTTTCTCAAGCCCTTGTCTTGATTGATCGATGGCAAGAATGTCACGATATGAACGCAAGCTCGACATCACCACTGTAAAGAGTTTTTGCGCGGTGAGTTCTGTTTTCGACTTATAGTCGTTGATATCGTAGTTCACGATAACCTGGCGCTCAGGCGCTTGACCTGGCTGACCAGTTCTTAAAATAATACGGATATGGTTGTTTTTGGCGGTTTCACGAATGTATTTTGCGACCTGCAAACCAGCATCGTCGGTTTCCATAACCACATCCAGTAACACTACCGCAGCATCGGGGTTGGCATCGACAATTCTCTTTGCTTCTTCACCGGAATAAGCGCTAATAAATTCCAGACGCTTTTTTTGAAACTCAAAGTCACTCAGTGCTAACTTTGTCACTGCATGCACTTCGGGCTCATCATCGACAATAATAACCTTCCAAGTGCCTACTTTTTCAGGTTCAACTATGTCAGCGGGTTCGTCTGAAAACAAAAAATCATCCATATTGCGGATCCTATTGAAGCGCCTAACTTTCGTGTGAGTTCATGACTTTAGGGTAACATTGCCAAAGTCACTCTATCACACCCTGCCATATCTTTTATTGTAAGTATATTAATATACGCCATTTCTGCAAAAAACTGTTGGATCTTATCTGCTTGCTCAAAGCCATGTTCAAGTAGCAAATATCCCCCCGAGTTCAGATATAGCTTAGCCGTCCTGATGATATGAAAAATATCCGCATAGCCATGGTCATCTGCGACCAGCGCACTGAGCGGTTCAAATCTCACATCCCCTTGTGATAAGTGATGATCGGCTTCATCAATATAAGGTGGATTACTCACAATCAAATCAAACTGTTGCTCTGCAACTGCGCTAAACCAATCACTTTGCAAAATCGACACGTTTCTAAAGCCCAACTGAGATTGATTCGACTTTGCAAGCGCCACGGCGTCTGCTGAAGCATCTACTGCGGTGATTTGCCAAGCCGGATATTCACTCGCCAACGCCAGTGCAATCGCGCCAGTACCTGTGCCTAAGTCTAGCACCTGAGCGTCATTTGGCATGCTGAGAGTTAAAACATGCTCAACCAGAGTTTCAGTATCAGGCCTTGGAATAAGCGTGCTGTTGTTGACTTTTAAAGGCAGGCTCCAGAATTCTCTTTGACCTGTGATGTGTGCGACAGGCTCTCCCGTAACACGGCGTGCGATACATTCTTCGAATCGCTGCTGCTCTAGTGTAGAAAGCTCAGCTTCGGGCCAAGTAAAGAGATAAGTGCGGTTTTTATCGATAACATGGAGTAACAACACTTCGCTATCGAGCTTTGCTGACTCGGAGTGTGGTAACAGCTCAGAGGTTGCCCAAGCAACAGCTTGGGCAATGTTAAGTGTTGGCATTAATCGCTTTCGCTCATTGCTGCTAGTAGATCAGCCTGATATTCAATAACCAGCGGATCGATAACAGCACCCAGCTCACCGGAGATCACTTCATTAAGGCGATATAGCGTCAAGTTGATACGGTGATCGGTAATACGGCCCTGCGGGAAGTTGTAAGTACGAATACGCTCAGAGCGGTCACCGCTACCTACTAGATTACGACGTTCAGAAGCTTCTGCTGCCGCACGTTTTTCATCTTCAGCTTGCTGTAAACGCGCACTGAGTACAGACAGTGCTTTCGCCCTATTTTTATGTTGTGAACGTTCGTCCTGACACTCAACCACAACGCCGGTCGGCAAGTGCGTGATACGAATAGCAGAATCAGTTTTGTTGACGTGCTGACCACCTGCGCCCGAAGCACGGAAAGTATCCACTTTTAGGTCAGATGGATTAATTTCGATTGCTTCTGCCTCTGGGATCTCTGCCATCACAGCAACCGTACACGCAGAAGTGTGAACACGGCCTTGAGATTCGGTTTCAGGAACTCGTTGCACACGATGAGCGCCGGATTCAAACTTTAGTTTGCCATAAACTCCATCGCCGCTGATGTTAGCGACCACCTCTTTGTAGCCACCGTGTTCGCCTTCGTTAGCGCTCACGATTTCAACGCGCCACTTTTGCGTTTCTGCGTAACGGCTATACATACGGAATAAATCACCAGCAAAAATCGCCGCCTCATCACCGCCCGTTCCCGCGCGCACTTCCAAGAATACATTGTTATCATCTTTTGGATCTTTTGGTAGCATCAATACTTGAAGGTCATCTTCAAGCGCAGCAATGGCAGCTTTTGCTTCTTTATACTCTTCCTGTGCCATTTCACGCATGTCAGGGTCCGAGTCTTTTAGCATTTCTTCAGCAGTTGCAACGTCTTCCTGAGCCTGCTGGTAGGCTGTAAACGCTTTAACTACGTCTTCTAATTCTGAAAACTCTTTTGACAAGGCGCGAAAGCGGTTCTGATCGCTAATCACCTCAGGTGAGCTTAGCATCGCTTGAACTTCTTCATAGCGCTCTACTAAGGTTTCTAACTTACGATATACAGACTCTTTCATTTACACGTTATTCCTGCTCAATACCTAATGTTTGCTTGAGTTGCGCTAACTTATCTATATCGCCTTCTTTCGCAGCCTCTTGAATGGCGCGTGTTGGAGCGTGTGTTAGTCGATTACTCAGCTTATTTGCTAATTCAATAATAATTTTATCTGCTTCTTTGCCCGATTGTAGCTGATTTAGTGCTTTATCCACGAGCTCATTTTTAATTTCTTGTGCACTTTGTCGATACTGCCTAATGACATCCACTGAATGCAGCGAACGTTGCCACTCAGAAAACTCTTGCGTGCGTGTATCGATGATCTGCTGCGCTTCGATGGCCGCTTGTTCACGGCTGGCCAAGTTTTCATTGACTATCGCCTGTAGGTCATCGACTGAATAAAGATAAGCGGCATCCAACTCTGACACTTGGCTTTCGATATCACGAGGCACCGCAATATCGATAAATAACATTGGCTTATGACGACGCTTTTTCAGCGCTTGTTCGACTACTCCCTTACCTATTATTGGCAAGGTGCTCGCAGTAGAACTGATAACAATGTCTGCACTTGGCAGCGCATCTGGCAACTGTGCCAGCGAAATAACACTGCCGCCAACTTCTGTTGCCAGGTTTTGTGCACGCTCTATTGTGCGGTTCGCGACTGTGATTGACTTTGGGTTATGCTGCGATAAGTGTTTAGCAACTAACTCTATCGTTTCACCGGCACCGATTAATAAAACCTGAGTTTTATCTAATTGACCGTAAATATGCTTTGCCAAATTAACAGCGGCATACGCCACTGAGACAGCACTTGCACCAATATCTGTTTCGGTACGCACTTGCTTCGCCACCGAAAAAGTCTTTTGAAATAAGCGCTCAAATGTTGGCTGAATTGCATGGTGCTGTTTGGCTGTACTAAAAGCTTGTTTAATTTGGCCAAGAATTTGTGGCTCACCTAAAACCAATGAATCAAGACCGCAGGCAACTCGCATTAAATGGTTCACTGCATCCTGATTCATATGCACATAGACATTTTCTGTTAAGTCTCGTTGCTCTATGTTATGAAAATCTGACAACCAACTGAGTAGTGCTTGGGGATCAGCAGACTCAAGGCTACAATAGATCTCGGTTCGATTGCAGGTCGACACAATCACAGATTCTTTAAACTGCGAAGAATGTTGGAGTTGGTGCAATGCTTCTGTAAGCTGTTCTGGAGAAAACGCCACTTTTTCACGTAATTCTACAGACGCGGTTTTGTGATTGATACCAAGTGCGATGATGGTCATAGATGCCAGTATTGCTCGAGCCCTGCTTTAAAGCCGGCAATTTTACCAAAAATCAATCGAATATGGAAAGTAAGGAAAGGCCTTTGAGACAACTTCATTTGATTTTACTCATATTTTTATTAATTTTAACCGGTTGTGCGCAACAATTACCTCAGCAAAACGTAGCACAAGACTGGCAATCTAGGCTAAAGCAACAAAAAAATTGGCAAGCGAGAGGTAAACTTGCATTTATTGCCCCAGACAATCGTCAATCAGCTAACTTTAATTGGTACTTAAAAGAAGAGAAACAAAATCTGATTTTAACCAGCTTTGTTGGCACCCGCATATTCGAACTAGAAGAGTTAGACACGCACTCAGAGCTGACCTTTGAAGATAATGTCCATAAAGGCATGGACAGTAGCGACTTAGTTAAGCGGTTAAGTGGTCTCTCTCTTCCAGTCAATCAAGCCCCTCAATGGCTAACAGGTTTAGTTGAAGCACCAGCCAGCGAACTTGATGACCTTGGCAGAATAACCAATACACAGTGGCAAAGCCCATCTGGCAGAGTGTGGCAAATCACCTATCAACAATATAAAATGCAAGATGGAATGTGGCTACCTAGCCGCATGAAACTCTCATCGACCAATATTGAGGTCAAAGTATTAATCACTTCATGGCAGTTTAAATGAAGACATTGACGCTAAGCGCTCCGGCAAAATTAAATCTTTTTTTGCATATCAATGGCCGTCGAGAAGACGGCTACCATGAACTAGAAACTTTATTTACTTTCTTAGATTTTGGCGATGAATTAGCATTTACGCTAACCAGTAACCAGCAAGAAATCGTCATTTGTGGTGACACCGCAGGTATTCCACTCGAAGATAACCTCATTTATAAAGCCGCCAAAATTCTTGAGCCCTATAAAAAAATTGCTGCTGGTGTCGACATTCACTTAAATAAACAGCTTCCCATGGGTGGAGGTGTTGGTGGTGGTTCATCCGACGCAGCCACGACTTTATTGGCACTCAATACACTGTGGCAATGTCAGCTTACTATCCCAGAACTTGCAAAACTCGGTCTCCAACTAGGCGCCGATGTGCCTGTTTTTGTTGAAGGTAAAACAGCCGTAGCCCACGGCGTTGGTGAGCAACTTGAGCCAATTGACATCGCTCAAAAATGGTATTTGGTGGTTGCCCCACCCGTTCATGTCAGCACCGCGTTAGTCTTTACTCACCCAGACTTACCGCGCAATACGCCTAAGCTAAAAAGCGGCTGGAAACTCTCGGATACGGACAACGACTGTCAAACTCTTGTCAAAAAGCTTTACCCCGAGGTTGAAAAGACCCTCGCGTGGTTGCTAAAATATGCACCAACCAAAATGACTGGTACTGGAGCTTGTTGTTTCGCGGAGTTTGAAAATCGTGAGGCAGCGCTGCGTGTGCTCGAAATCCTACCTTCATCTTGGCAGGGCTTTATTGCCCAAAATACAAGTGAGTCAATTTGTCATCGACAATTGCGCGCTTGGCAAAACTAGAAGTAAATTGTTTAAGTTAGCTTGTTTTGACTTTTTTATTTCATGGTCATTGCATGTTAGTCCAAAAAATTCAGTGCCTGAGGAACCCTACCGTGCCCGACATGAAGCTCTTCGCTGGTAACGCAACACCTGAGCTAGCTCAAAAAGTTGCAAAACGTTTGTTTATTGAGTTAGGTGATGCCGTTGTTGGCCGTTTTAGCGACGGTGAAATTAGCGTTCAAATCAACGAAAACGTTCGTGGTTCAGATGTATTCATCATCCAATCAACATGTGCTCCTACAAATGATAATTTAATGGAGTTAATCGTCATGGTTGATGCGCTACGTCGTGCATCTGCTGGTCGTATCACCGCCGTTATTCCTTATTTCGGTTACGCACGTCAAGACCGCCGCGTGCGCTCTGCTCGTGTTCCAATTACTGCTAAAGTTGTTGCAGACTTCCTTTCAAGCGTAGGTGTTGACCGTGTTCTTACCGTTGACCTACACGCAGAACAAATCCAAGGCTTCTTCGACGTACCTGTTGACAATGTATTCGGTAGCCCAGTGCTAATCGAAGACATGAAAGAGCGTAAGTTCGAAGATGTAGTAGTAGTTTCACCTGATATCGGTGGTGTGGTTCGTGCTCGTGCGATTGCAAAACTGTTAGATGATAAAGACCTAGCGATCATTGATAAGCGTCGTCCACAGGCTAACGTTTCTCAAGTTATGCACATCATTGGTGATGTTGCTGGTCGTGACTGTATCATTGTCGATGACATGATAGATACAGGCGGTACTTTATGTAAAGCAGCAGCGGCACTTAAAGAGCACGGTGCAAAACGTGTATTCGCTTACGCAACCCACCCAGTACTTTCGGGCAATGCTGCGGAAAACCTACGCAACTCAGTTATCGATGAAGTTATCGTGACTGACTCAATTCCACTTTCTGATGAATTGAAAGCGCTTGATAACATCAAAGTATTAACACTTGCAGATATGATGGCTGAAACAATCCGCCGTATCAGTAACGAAGAGTCAATCTCTGCGATGTTTCAACACTAATCGGCAGCAAAACTGATTAGCCAAAAAGCACCTCTGGTGCTTTTTTTGTTTTATAGGTTTCATTGCAAGTGCGTTAGTGGTATATTGGCGCGCCTTTTTTAGGCAGGGAGCTTGGTCGCGAGCTCTCTGACACATTAACTTAAATTATTTTGGAGACATCCATGTCTGTATATAAATTAGACGCTGAAGTACGTTCTGACCTAGGTACTGGTGCGAGCCGCCGCCTACGTCGCGCTGACAAAGTTCCTGCAATCCTATACGGTGCTGGTAAAGATGCAGTTTCACTAACTTTAGATCACAACAAAGTATTGAAAGCGCAAGAAGACGAAGGTTTCTACACTCACATCCTAACGCTAAACATTGGCGGTGAGTCTGTTGAAGCAATTCTTAAAGATATGCAACGTCACCCGTACAAGCCTAAGATCACTCACTTAGACTTCCAACGCGTTGATGCTTCTCAAAAGCTTCACACTAAAGTTCCGGTTCACTTCATCAACGAAGAGAAAGCAACTAAAGGTGGCAACACTATCGTTCACCAACTAACTGAAATTGAAATCACTTGTCTTCCAGCAAGACTTCCTGAGTTCATCGAAGTTGACGTAGCGACTCTAGCTGTTGGCGAAACTCTACACCTGTCTGATATCAATCTTCCAGCTGGTGTTGTTTCAGTTGAACTTGCTAAAGGTGCAGATCACGACCAAGCAGTTGTTTCAGTAAACGCTCCTAAAGCAGCTCCTGCTGAAGAGTCTGCTGAAGACGCAGCTGAGTAATTGTTCAGGTGTTAACACCTTGAATAATATTCAAATGCTTGTGGGCCTGGCTAATCCAGGCCCCGAATACGCAAACACCCGTCATAACGCTGGCGCTTGGTTTATCGAAGAACTAGCCAGAAGATACAACTGCCTCCTAAAACCAGACACTAAGCATCACGGCCTCACAGGCAAAGTGCTCATCAATAACCAAGAGTTTAAGTTGCTGATCCCTACTACTTATATGAACTTAAGTGGTAAAGCGGTTGCGAGTCTCGCTAATTTTTATAAGATCCCCGTCGAGAGTATTCTTGTTGCTCACGATGAAATGGATTTAGAACCCGGTATCGCCAAACTCAAAAAAGGCGGTGGTCACGGCGGGCACAATGGCTTAAAAGACATTATCGCTAAAATGGCAAACAACAAAGAATTTATGCGATTGCGCGTTGGTATTGGTCACCCAGGACACAGAGACAAAGTCACAGGGTGGGTTCTAGGCAAAGCACCACAAGCTGAACAAGAAAAAATTGATGCCGCTGTGGATGAAGCTGTTCGATGTATGGAAATACTCGCAAAAGACGGTGTGTTAAAAGCGCAAAATCGACTACATTCATTTAAACCGTAACAGTTCACTGCTGCGATTGATTGAGTAATACCTAAGCTTCTCGTTCGCCATGATGCGGGCTTGAGATAATACGGTAGAAATTTAGGAATAAACACTATGGGTTTTAAATGTGGCATTGTTGGTTTACCTAACGTAGGTAAATCTACTTTATTTAATGCGTTGACTAAAGCGGGCATTGAGGCCGCGAACTTTCCTTTTTGTACTATCGAACCGAATACCGGTGTAGTACCAGTACCAGATGCTCGTCTTGACCAGCTAGCTGAAATTGTAAAACCTCAGCGCACTATCCCAACTTCAATGGAGTTTGTAGATATTGCCGGTTTGGTAAAAGGCGCATCAAAAGGTGAAGGTTTAGGTAACCAGTTTTTGGCAAACATCCGTGAAACGGATGCTATCGGTCATGTAGTTCGCTGTTTTGAAAATGAAAATATCGTTCACGTAGCGGGCCAAATCGATCCTGCTGAAGACATTGATGTTATTAACACTGAGCTGGTACTTGCAGACATGGATACTGCAGATCGCGCAGTTTTACGTAACGCAAAGAAAGCGAAAGGCGGCGATAAAGACGCGAAATTTGAACTGGTTGTACTTGAAAAAGTAAAAGCGCACTTGGACGAAGGCTTAACGCTTCGCTCACTTGAGCTAAATAAAGAAGAAGCAGCAGCAATAAGCTACCTAAACTTTTTAACGATCAAGCCAACTATGTACATCGCCAACGTTAACGAAGATGGCTTTGAAAATAACCCATTTCTAGACAAAGTGCGTGAAATTGCGGCTGCAGAAGATGCGGTTGTGATCCCAGTATGTGCAGCAATTGAGGCTGAACTTTCTGAACTTGAAGACGAAGATAAGAAAGAGTTTATGGATGACTTAGGCTTAGAAGAGCCGGGCCTGAACCGCGTAATACGTGGTGGTTATGAGTTGTTGAAACTGCAAACTTACTTTACAGCTGGCGTAAAAGAAGTACGAGCATGGACTATCCCTGTTGGCGCGACAGCACCTCAAGCTGCTGGTAAAATCCACACAGACTTTGAGCGTGGTTTTATTCGAGCGCAGACTATTGGCTTTGATGATTATATCGCGTTCCGTGGTGAATCTGGTGCGAAAGATGCAGGTAAAATGCGTCAAGAAGGTAAAGAATACATCGTAAAAGATGGCGATGTAATGAACTTCTTATTTAACGTGTAACCGTAGTTACTACACGCTATCTCAATAAAAGGAGCTTCGGCTCCTTTTTAGTTTTATCAACTCTGCTTTTTAATCAAATAACACCTTTTCTTCAAAGTAAGTTATAGAGTCCAAAGGAATAAAAATTCACAGGCATTGTTAAACATTTGCAATTGCCCCGCCTGATTTGATATAAAAACAAGCCGTTTCGCTTAATTTATCTGCAAACAAACTGTGTTAGCAGATTTTTTGCAAAAAAGGTGTTGACGGCTTGGGGGCATATACGCATAATACGCCCCGCATCAGCGATGATGAGAAGTTAAATAGATGGCTATGTAGCTCAGCTGGTTAGAGCACATCACTCATAATGATGGGGTCCCCTGTTCAAATCAGGGCATAGCCACCATATTTTAACTACTACCAAAACTCATCTAGCTAGCAAAAATATGTGCGAAAGTTTCGGGATTAGCAGTTGTCTAGATATAGACGCTGGATTTAGGTTCCAATAACTAATGCAAAAATATGTGCGGAAGTGGCGGAATTGGTAGACGCGCTGGATTTAGGTTCCAGTATCTTCGGATGTGAGAGTTCAAGTCTCTCTTTCCGCACCATGTTCTTTTAAATCAGAACTCAAAAAGATTTTATTTCGTTGGAGTATCGCCTAGACACGAAGTGGAAGCGGTAAGGCAGAGAAGAGAGAGGTTTTGATCCCTCACTCATCCACCCTCAGATTCAAATCCTGGGTTCAACAATTTAAGTTAGATTTGAGTTTTCGTTGGAGTATCGCCAAGCGGTAA
>NZ_PNDS01000133.1 GCF_005886535.1 Pseudoalteromonas sp. S2755 | reverse complement strand
ACTTTGTCGCGTGAAATCTCTTCTTAGCTTCGTTAAAACTTTCTCATTTAGAACAACTATATAGCAAAATTTTTGCCTTGCCTATATGGATATAGGTACCTTAGCGGTAGCAGGACGCGAGAGCGGTGCTACTAAAGCTATTTCCCCGCTTCAAGATAGATCATTTACTTAATACAACTGGTATAACGCGTCATGCAAGCTGATACGTATAGCAAAGCTAGAAATAGCTGAACTTAGCTGTGGGTCGCTGAAATCGGTTTATTCAATTCTCAAATCTATTACCAAGACTTATAACTCAAAATGACTGTGGATCCCAGTACCGTGCAGTAGTTCATACTTCTCTAGCAAGCCGTTTTCAAGCGTTACTAAGCTAATCGCAGAATCAGACACCAAGTAACCATGTTTTTTTAGCGATGAAGGATGCTTACTTACAGATAGCTGCCAACGTTTTGTAAAGAGATTCAAAGGACTATATTTGGCATACAAAATCGTATCCATCTTATCTAAAATATTGATAAGCGGCTTTGGAAATTCATTTTTTATTCCTGATGCAGTTAACTGCCAAATGCGGTTATCATGACGACCAAAACGAGCCTGAACCGAAAAGCAAAACGAATAATGCACATCGCCGGAGAGTATAATGGTTTCTTTGGGTGTATCTGGACGCTTAAAAATTTCAATGAGTTTTTTCGCGGCCCCTTCATGCGCCATCCAATTTTCCACATCTACCATTAACGGCTCACCACACGCATTAAATACAGCTTGTATGGTTTCGATTGCCTTTACCCCAAATACTGGCGCAGGACTGACCATCAATACTGCACTGTGGTCGATAAGCGTGTCTTGCAGCTCCATCAACATTTCCCAGTCGAGTAAACCACTCGGTTCATTGAAATCTTGTTCATTACGCCAGCGATGTGTACGGGTATCTAGCACCACCACTTTTGGAAACGTATCTAAACAATAATGCCAATGTGTGAATCGGCGAACTTGTTTGTCAAACGCCGAAAAGTGCCATTCGTTGTCAATCAAGCTTGAATTAAAACCTGATGTCAGCGCCCCGCTATACTCAAACGCATCATTACCAATGCCTTGAAACAGCCAATAGCTAATAATGCCATTACTGATTATACGGCGACTCACTTTATGGTTTGCAATTGCCTGTTCCCATTTAGCCGTCAAATTCCAATCATCGGTTACATCATGGTCATCAAACATCATTAAAATGGGCACGTTCGCACACAACCGCTCAGCACTAGGCAATGTTTCAACAAAGCCTTTTAGCGCGTCAAGTTCAGACTCGAATATTCGCCTAACTTTGTCGTTGCCACCGTCATAATGAAGCGCATCAAAGTTAACCAATTGCCAAGCAAGATGAGAGAAGTTTAACAGGTAACAGGCGACAAACTCTTCGAAGAAAATGAGGTGATTAAAGGCCTTAACACTAGAAAAGTGCGGTTCATCCTTTCGAAACCAATAGCTAGGTGAAAACTTTGATCGCTCCTGCCATGGCGTCTTCGGTAGATATAAGTGACGATGGTAAAGCTGGGCTTGTTGATCAGCAGGTAGGTGCATTGGCAATTTGGTTTCTTTAAACAAACCTAGCCTTGCTATAAGTTGATGAATAGCCAACAACATGGCGCCAGCAACATCATCGGCATAGATCTGATCGCCAGAAAAAATACACAAGTCAGCACCTAATTCACCAAGCTCGCGCTGCTGCTCCTGCCACTGATCCGCAGTATGTAAACTGTCTCTTGCGTGGTGATGCGGGTTACGGCATGAGCCATGTAATATTTGCTTGAGCACAGCTGGTATCGCAAAGCTGAGCTCTTCTCCGTAACGCAGATAGTCTGGCTTATACGCGGCACCGTTAATAAGCACTTGATACTCGAGCAGCTGCGCTGTTGGCAGAGCCTTCTCGCTGCATATCATCAAAAAATGCAAAAAGCAGGCTGCACCGAGCTGAAATGTCTCAACCTCACACCGACTTTGATGGGCTAATAGCGAAGCCGAGATGTCCACGGCTTCACAAGTAACAACCTGAATACAAATTTTATTCTGCTCAGCTCGGCGAACCAGCGGGCCCATCAACACCTGAGGTAGCTGATTAAGTTGTGCTACCATCTTGGCGTTTCACCAAATTAAATAAAGAGTAAAAGTTATTCGTGGTTTGCTCTGCAAGCGCTTTGTAGCTCACCCCTTTTAAGTCAGCAATATAATATGCAACGTCTTGTACATAAGCAGGTTGGTTAGTTTTACCACGATGTGGTACAGGTGCAAGGTAAGGTGAGTCGGTTTCAATAAGCAATCGGTCCATAGGGATTTGCTTAACAACTTCCTGAAGCGCCGTCGCATTTTTAAACGTCACAATACCAGAGATTGAAATGTAAAAACCAAGGTCTAATGCCTGCTTTGCCATCGGCCAATCTTCGGTAAAACAGTGCAGCACACCACCGCAATTTTGCGCATTGTGGGCACGCATGATGTCTATCGTGTCTGCTTTTGCATCACGAGTATGAATGATCAGTGGTTTTTGCAACTGGTTAGCCACATCGATATGTCCAGCAAAGCTTTCTTGCTGTACCTGGTGCGTATCTTTTGAATAATAATAATCTAATCCAGTTTCACCAATAGCAACGACCTTATCATTACTTGCTAGTTGCACTAGCCTTTCAACATCCAGTTTATCTTTTTGATCCAATGGATGCACCCCACAAGATGCAGAAACATCATCAAAATGGGCTATTTTTTCTAACATCGATGGAAATTGGTCTAGTGTCACGCTAACGCATAAAAAGTGTTCTACTTGTTTTTGTCTCGCGTTACTGAGTACTTCTTCAAGGCTTAGGCCTAACTTTTCAAAATCAAGTCTATCTAAATGACAGTGAGAGTCTACAATCATACTGGCTCTACATGGTGTAAGTTGGTTTATCTGAATGCAAAGTCGCACCCAAAAGCTTATTTATTTTATCGTTCAGAGCTGGCGCGTCTACAAACGCAACACCAACACCCGAAGGATTAGAATTTTGTGCACCTTGCGGTGTTAACCAAGCAACCACTACGTTGACTTCGTCCGCTTCTAGCGCGTCAGGCAAGGTGACTCTGAGCTTTAATTCTTGCCCCATATCAAAATGGGCATTGGACTTGATAAATATGCCACCGGATTTCAGAAATGGCATATAACAACGATATAGCTCATCTAAATCTTCAAAATCCGCAAGTAACTCTTGCATGCGCCACCTCTTTATAGCTGTTTTTGTAAGGCAAAAAGTAAATTAGAAATACTAAGGTTTTGATTTAACCCTAACACATTTTTCTGTTCGTACATAAACCGATGTATCAAGCTCACTAAGTCTTGATACTGGGTAAAACTCAAGCCATTTCCTTGTGTCATCGCCCCTTTAAGGCGATTAAGCAAAAAACGGGCGAATACATCGCTCATTGCGCCTTGCTTTAATAAAATCTTTTCAACCGTTTGCGCACTTTCTGCTGTTAATTGATTCGCCGCGTGATAAAGCGCAGTCACATCCTCTAGCACACCTTCTTGTTGCCACGCTTCGATAATAAAGGGCTGAAGAGAAAATTCATCAAACCAAGGAAAATCACAAGCGACATTTTTAGCTGCCAGCCACTGCGCAGCCTCTGCTTGATTGGGAGAGTGAATTGCCACTTTATTACAACGACTCAAAATGGTGGCAGGCAACTTACTATCATCATCACTGGTGACAACCAAATAACGATTAGCATTTGGCTCTTCAAGTGTTTTTAACAGCGCATTAGCGGCTGAATGGGTCATCAAATGCGCTTGTTCAATCAACGCGACTTTATTACCGCCTTGCTGCGCTGAATGGTTCAAAAAATGCGTAATTTCTCGAATTTCATCTACCCCGATTGATTTTCCCTCAGGCACGACACTCAGTCTATCTGGGTGATTACCAGCTAAGTTCAAGTTACACGACTTACATTGCCCACAGGCAGTAAGATTTTGCGGATGTAAGCATAAAAGTGCATCTGCCAAGTGCGCCGCAAGCAGAGACTTTCCCACGCCTTTTTTACCCGATAGCAACTGAGCATGGTGCAAACGACCATTTTGCTGTGCCCGAGCAAGATAACTCAAAGCGCTGCTGTGCCAACTTGGAAGCAAATTATTCATTGCCATCCACTGTAAAGTGTTTGGCTATCAGGCTATCAAGCAGTTCAATACTTTGCTCAAGTACTTGTGCTTTACTTTGACTGGCATCAATCACAGTGAATCGTTCAGGGTCATTTTTCGCTTGAACGAGATAGCCCTCACGTGCGCGCTGCAAAAATTGTTGTTTTTCATCCTCAAGCCTATCTAGCCCCTCACCTCTTGATTTGACTCGCTTTAAGCCCTCTTCAGGGTCCAAGTCCAAAACCAAATTCATGTCTGGACGAAAGCCGCCGAGCGCAAGCTGATTAATGGTTGTGATGGTGGCAAGATCTAGCCCTCTTGCATAGTGTTGAAAACTAAAAGTTGCAGCATCAAATCGATCAGAAATAACGACTTTACCTTGCTCGAGTGCAGGAATAATTTTTTCACGGACATGCTGAGCACGCGCGGCCCCAAACAACATAAGTTCCGTCATGTCTGCCATTTCGGGAGTTGAGGGATCAAGAATGATTTCTCTAATCTTCTCTGAGATCTCTGTTCCACCGGGTTCACGAGTCATCACAACTTCAATACCGCGTTGTTTTAAATGCGCTTCCAATCCGGCTATAACCGTCGTTTTTCCAGCGCCATTGCTGCCATCGCAGACCAGCATAAACCCTTTTTTCATAGCAAGGATGTACTCATCGTTCTTATTTGGTGGTTATTTTATCGTGTTTTAGTGAATTATTCACGACTGAAATAGAATTGAATGGCCTAATAAATTGAATTTGTCATTCTGAAAAGAATTTAAATCAGAGAAATTTGGTCTACAATAACAAGCACATCCGATTAGTTTTATGTAAGAAACGCCTAATGCCAAGCAACATTAACATGTCCTCTAGGTCCGAAAAGGAAGCGTATTGATATGCTAGGTAAAGTGCTATGCTTGGTGTTCATGTTACTTCTTCTGGTTTATTACCCAGCTAACGCCCGTGCCAGTGAATCGCCAGTGATAGATGTTGCGGTCGGACTTGAGAACTTTGATTTTCAGCCATTATTCGAAGAGTTCAGTGAAAAAACGGGTATTAAAGTTAACATTCTTGCCTTTAACAACAATCAGTTGAAAAGTGAGTTATTGTTGTATGCAGATGCCTTGCAGTTACCAGATGCCGTTATTATTCCCAGCGATTATATGGGATTGACGGAACTGCAATTTTCTCAGGTGCCAAAGTCTTGGTTAAGCAAAAAGCTCACACAGAAAGTCATTGAAAACAGCAAGGTCAATGGCGAGCTTAGGGGCGTACCAATTATGTACGGTAACCACCTAGTACTCTATTACAACCGTGCACTTGTGCCACATCCAATTACCGACTTACAAAGCTACACCCAACAAACTGTTGCAGACAAACCTACGCTCGGCTGGAATTTTTATGAAATGTATTGGTTTGTGACCTTTGCGAACGCACTTCAGCCTAACCTCATCCAGGCAGGCGTACCACAGCTTGACACCAAAGCGATGCGCCTCGCAATTTCCAATTATCAATCACTTCTCAACAGTGATGTCATAGACGCTGACTGTGCTTACCAATGCTTAATGAGTCGGTTTAAGACTGGCAAGCTCGATTATTTTGTGAATGGAATTTGGGCATATCGTCAACTTAAAGACAAGCTTAAAGACGATTTAGCCATCGCGCCTTTACCAAGGTGGGGTAATCATCAACTAATGTCTCTCGCATCGTCTCATGTACTGGCTTTTCCTGCCAATGGCATAGAATCTAAAAAAGGTCCGTATCTAAAGCTGCTTGTTGACTTTATGCAAAGCCAAAAGGTACAAGATAAACTATGGGATGAACTCAATGCGCTGCCAGCAAACGGCGAAAGCTTGGCTGAACTTACAAAACGCGGCGACAAGGCACTTTCTCAACTGATCGCCTCTTTACAACAAACCTATCCACAACCCAATGAACCAATTATGGCCTATATTTGGGAAGCCATGTTAAAGGGACTAACACGCTATTTAGGTGGTGTGTATAGTGTCGAAGAAACGACGCAATATATGCAATTTATTGTCACAAAGTCGGGACAGAATGAAAGCAAATCGCAGCATCGTTGATGAAATAAAAAGAAAAATTACGGCATTATTCTCTCTCTTCCTCATTGTACTGGTTGCGATGGTTGGTTTTTCCCTGATGCAACAAAAGGCAACCTTAGAGCAAGAAGACGTTAAACGCACTGGCGCAAGTCTTATCAGCGATTTTAAAGCACAAGTCAATGAGCTGATCTATCAAGTTGCACCGTTAAGTGAAGATCATATCTTATCTACCTTACCGAACGATCTACTGTTTACTCAATACGCGGTTAAAGCGCTAACTAACTTAGTCGACAATACCGACATGGTGAAGTCTGCGTTTATCAACGACGGCTCTGTGTTTACCGTCGAGGGATATCCTTTTGATACCCTACGGTGGAACAATTCCGTATTTAGCGAGCATGCTAATGAGGTTCTTTCGCAACAGCGGCGCACATTAAAAATTGACAAACTGGTTGTCCCTATTGAGAGCCTTGAAAAGAAACCGTCAGATCAGGCGAAGTTATTTCTCGCCATTCCCCTTAGACAAAAATTATCGTCGTTAATGCGCCCTTATAAATATACTGGTGTGCTTTTCCTTGAAGTCGATCTTGGACCATTTTTAGATTCCAATCAGGAAAAAGGCTCTATCTGGTTCACCAGTCAAGACCTTGTACTTGAGGGTACACATTCATCAGATGTCACTGAAGGCGTATACCGCAGTGCTGTTTATTCACTAAAAGACGATTTTGTTGAACTTGATTTACAGCTACAACGAGAAGCAGAAGTATACAGTAACGATATTTTACGACCAGTGTTATACATCGTGTTTATCGGGTTGATACTAGTGATATTACTTACCTGGTATTTACGCCGATTAGCAAAACGCTTAACCAATCCGATGCAAGCACTTGAACGCCATTGCGAACGACTGAAACGAGGACATTACGTTTCTGCGAAAAGCGATTTTGAATTTAGAGAGTTAAGAACGCTCCAAGTGACCCTTAACCAACTTGCGAAACAAATCAAGGAACAGGTAAGCTCTCTTGAAAATGAAAAAGTGAAAGCACAAAGTTCAGAGCGTGCAAAAAGTCACTTTTTGGCGAACATGAGCCACGAATTAAGAACCCCACTTAACGGTATTTATGGCGTATTTCAGTTAATGAAGCACCATAAAAGTGCATCAGACTCCAAAGAACTTATTGCACAAGGCATGACGTCCACAGAAACATTACTTAGTTTACTCAATGATTTACTTGATTTCTCTAAAATTGAAGCTGGCGAGTTAAAGATGGAATCAGCGACGCTGGACGTCAGAAGTATTGTCACTGAAGTTACACAAGAGTTTGCCCATGCTGCCAGTATCAAGCAAATTGACCTGATTATTCAGACTGAGGACCTAGCAAACCCTTATCGACTCGGTGACTCGCTGCGTTTAAAACAGATACTAAGAAATCTAATATCCAACGCCGTTAAATTTACCAGTGACGGCTCTGTAACCGTTATACTCCAAGATGGCGGCAAACATCTCTCCATCCGTGTAATAGATACCGGCGCCGGTATTTCCGAAGTCGCGCTAAAGAAGTTGTTTAATCGATTTCAACAGGCCGACTCATCGACCACCAGAAAGTATGGAGGAACGGGCCTTGGACTTGCAATTGTAAAACAACTCGCCGAGCTTATGGACGGCCGTGTTACGGTAACGAGTCAAGAAGGTATTGGCAGTGAGTTTACAGTTGAACTCGTACTCGAGATTTGCGAAGCACCGGAACAATCTATCATGCAAGACTTGCATGCTATACCCGCCTTGAAAGATAAAAACCTGCTACTCGCTGAAGATAATCCCCTAAATCAAAAAATATTTAGTGCCATGATTAAACCAACTGAAGCAAATCTTGTCATAGCTCAGGATGGTGAAGAAGCGCTTGAGCTTTATCACGAATCGAAACCTGATATCTTTTTTGTCGATATTCAGATGCCAAAAAAAGATGGCCTAAAAGTATGCTCAGAAGTCAGAGAACAAGATAAAACAACTCCGCTTATTGCCGTCACAGCCAATGTAATGTCGGGAGATTTAGAAAATTATCAGCAACTTGGATTTGATAATTGCGTCGCAAAACCGATAGATATGAAAAAACTTTATGAAGTGATAAATACGATTGTGAGTTAACGGTCAATTTCGCCCCATTTTATATGGCTAGATGTAATAAGCTACATTGAAGAAAGTTCACTTAAATTACAATTGAATAACATCGTAAAATTCTTATAATCTTAGCCTGAAAGCAGACATTCACCTTAGGTAAACTTCTTCTCGTGTAACCTTCAGTTAGCATTCAAGTCTTTATAACATCAGCGTTTTTACCTGCACTAGTTGCATAGTTTCATCGGATGTAATTTCATAGGAGTCAAAAGGAATGACAACCATTGTCTATAACGCGAAAACAGCAGAAATAGCCTGTGATAGTAGAACCACTACCGACAAGATCATCGTTACCGATAACGCTCAAAAGTGGTTTGATTATCACGGCTGGAGAGTGTTTTGCACCGGGCAAACATGCGATATATACAATTTGCAGCACAACTTTTCAAATAATCAGTTTGATACGATTGAGAGTCTGGAATTCATTAAATATCACCCCAAAAAAGGCGTTTGGTATGGTTGTGTAAAAAGGGGCACCTATAAATCCGAACCCTTAGCGCAATCTTATGCCATCGGCTCGGGCCAGCAAGCAGCAATGTTTGGTTTACTCAACGGCTATAATACAGTGGAAATCGTTGAACAAGTTAAACGTGTTGATTTTAGAACGGGTGGTGATATTCACTGCTTTAAAGTTACCGACCCTTTAGAAAGCACATAAGCCAGCGTCAAAATACGCTGGCTCTAACCCACTTAAGTGAGTTAACCTGAGCTTCGGATAATTAATGCCTTTCTAGCAGCCAGTTTTAACGCTAACTGCGTTGAATTCACTTCCAATAGCCAGCTATTGGTGCGTAAATTCGCCTTGTTATCCCTAAAACTGTCTGGCTAGATAAGGGGATAATTTAATGTGGCATTAAAAACAATGAGTTAGCTCATTCCTTATCCAAACCTCAGGTTAAATAAGTGGAGATAGTCAGGAAAGATAAAGCGTAATTTAAACTTGAGAGAAAGAAAGGTAATTGCTCTAAAAGCGTAATTTTAATCCCAGATCGCTACCGTATCC
>NZ_PNDS01000132.1 GCF_005886535.1 Pseudoalteromonas sp. S2755 | reverse complement strand
ATTTAATCAATTTGGTATAACGATATGATGGGTTAAAAACAGGGGTCTTAGCGTGTCATTTCATTTAATTGCACTGTTGGTAATATTTGCATTGTTTGGCACTTCAGCCACTTACTTAATTCGTTTTATGTATAGCTATTGGATTAAGAAGAGGCTTGAAGTGAAGTATATTGTTAACGCGAGTATTTGTGCGGTTTTAGTGATGGTGATCTCAGTGATCAATGAGCTTGTTCGATGACCTGAAGGCTCACTAGTTTATAGAGGCACTGCCTGACAGGTATGCGCAATACATAGTGTTTGTATTGGCATCACAGGTTCACAACTAACCGCTGGTGCTTTTTCTTTGTTATTCAGCTTTTCTTGCTCTGTAATAGCGCTAACGACAGTTTCTACATCTTGCTCATCAGTATGCTTCGTTGAATAGATCAGATATTCCCTTGGTCCACCACAGGTTAATCGTTCACCTACCCCAATTACTTTACACTGGTAGCTTGCATCACAGCCTAAATGTGCTCTTATCTCGGTGAGTGTATGCGCAGTATTAGAGCGACTTGTGGCATCGCTTGGCGTCATTTCACAGCCTGATAATGCCGCAATTAGTGTGCCGATGCAGGCGAGAGAAATAGCTAACTTCATTATTGCCTCTAGTATGTAGGACGACTATTTTCTAGTTTAACACACTTATTTTCAACGCATTGCGTTGCGGGTTCAATTAAATGCTGACAGATACTCATCATTTGATTTTGCATATTATAGGCGCGCTCTAATGTAGTAATTTGCTCCGCTAATTGTTTTACTTGTGCCTCATCTGCTGATTTAGTTGAATAAACCTGATAAGAGGAAGGGCCGCCACAGGCGCGATCGCCAACGGCAATGACTTTACACTGGGTATCGTTATCACAGCTTTTGTCGGCCACGACGTTTTCCAATGATTGTTTATGGGCTTTGATATCAGAGGTGTCGAGCTTTTTACCCTCTTGTTGAATAGGCAAGCTTGCTTCTTTTGACTCTTTAATTTCGGTGTGCTTTTCGCTTACAGGTTTGGTTTCCTGCGCTTTTTGTTCAGTGGTTTCTTTTTTAGTTACCTCTTCTTGGCAGCCAAACAGCAAAAAGGTTGCGAGTAAAGTGGGGATCATCTTGTTCATTATATGCTCTCCTAATGTTTGCTAATTAAACTACGCAAGTCTTTAAGGAATAGCAAGTTCTGCAGCCTGCATACACTATATGTGATTGCAGGCTGTGAACGACAGCGTTATAAACCGCCTTTGGTGAGTTTTTGCGGATCGAGTAATGATTGGAGCTCATGTTCACTCAGATCGGTTTGCTCAGCAGCGACCTCAATAATTGGACGCCCTTCTTTGTAAGCAAGCTTGGCAATTTGTGCTGCTTTTTCATACCCGATCACAGGATTTAACGCGGTAACTAAAATCGGGTTTTTAGCGAGCGCCTTTTGAATATTCTGCTCATTCACTTTAAAGCTTGAAATAGCTTTGTCTGCAAGTAGCCTCGAGGTATTCGAGAGGATCTCAATACTTTGCAAAATATTTAATGCAATCACTGGCAGCATAACATTCAGCTCGAAATTGCCTGACTGGCCCGCAACACTAATCGTTGCGTCATTACCGATGACTTGAGCACTGGCCATTGCTGCCGCTTCTGGAATAACGGGGTTTACTTTACCTGGCATGATTGAAGAGCCGGGTTGTAGCGCCTCAAGCTCGATTTCACCTAGGCCAGCAAGCGGTCCTGAATTCATCCAGCGTAAGTCGTTGGCTATCTTCATTTGTGCTACTGCAAAGGTTTTAAGTTGGCCAGAAAGCCCCACAATCGCGTCTTGTGAACCGATATGATAGAAAAAGTTGCTACCTTTACTGAAACGGATCCCGATGTTAGTGCTCAGGTTTTGGCTAAATAATTTTGCGAACTGTGGATCGGCATTAATACCTGTGCCTACCGCTGTTCCACCTTGACCTAACTCGTAAACCTTTTCTAAGGAATGAACAATGCCCTGACAAGCGTTATCCACCTGCGCCTGCCAGCCACTTAATGTTTGTGCAAAGGTCACCGGCATTGCATCCATCAAGTGCGTCCGGCCAGTTTTGACATGATGACCAACTTGCTCTGCTTTTTGTTCAATACTACGAGATAAATGTTTTAGTGCTGGCAGAAGGTCATACACTGCTGTGATTGCACTACTCACGTGAATCGCTGTTGGGATCACATCGTTTGAGCTTTGGCCCATATTAACGTCATCATTAGGATGGATTGCTACTCCGCTTAATTCAGTAGCCAACGTAGCTATCACTTCGTTGGCATTCATATTTGAACTGGTACCAGAACCAGTCTGAAAGACATCTACTGGGAATTGGTCTAAATGTTTGCCATCAATTAGTTGCTGACATGCACTCACAATTGCTTTTGCTTTATCACTTGATAGATGACCAAGGGATTGATTGGTTTCTGCTGCGGCTTGTTTGATATAGGCCAATGCTTTGATAAAGCTAGTTGGCATTGTGATCCCGCTAATAGGAAAGTTATTTACAGCGCGCTGCGTTTGCGCCTTGTAGAGTGCATGCTCAGGAACATCTAATGTTCCCATACTATCGGATTCTTGACGAAATGTAGTCATCGTTGCTCCTAATAAAAAGGGTTAAACTGCTGGCAGGTTTGGCACGCATCTCGCTGGAGCTTCAAAAATTGCTGTGACGAAGTATGGTGCTGTTTATAAAACCGTTTTAATGCCAACAAAGGTTTAAATAATTGATCCATGCATTGTTTACGTATGGCTGTATCAACGAGTGGATCGGCAATCTGTTCTAACAGTTCGGACAATGTATTTTTAAGATAAAGCTCTTGCAGCAGCGGGTTATTATGGCGCTCGTACCATTTCGCCATGCCTATGCCTGCCGCAATATATTCCGCAACCAAGAGTGGTGCCTCAAGTTGTGGTCGCTGGCAGTGGCGATTAAGCTTCGCACGGTAAGTCTGTAATAAAGTAGCTAGCTGCATGAATACAAAACCAAACGATGTAATGATAATGGTTATCATTACATCGTTTGTTTGGCAATTCAAGCTTTAGTATTTGCATTGCCAAACAATTTGTTTAGCATTCACCATAGCAGCTCACTATGAGTCTGGAATGAATTTAAAAAGAGTGATTGAGTTAGTTATAGCCGAGGAGATATTGCTGCTCTGAATGCTCTTTCTCTTGTTCTTCGAGTTGCATTAGGTTGGCGACTTCTTGTCGGTAAGCGCGACCTTTAGTGAAGGCATTTTTACGCTTCTTCAGGACAAGTCCCTCGCTTTTAAGTTGGCTTGGCATTTGGGTGATCTCTGAAATTTTCATGCTCGCTTCTCCTCTTGGTACACTTTAAACTTAGCAGAAGTTGTACCAAAATAAATTTCTTTTCTAATTTTAATTGCTTAGTAGAAGTTTTAGCTGTTTGCCTTGCAATTGAGATAAATTCTTGCCTCAATGAGGCGCATAAACCGATCAAAATAGTGCAAACGAGATGACAAAACCTTACTCTCAAGCGTGTGAAAACAATAAACAGCCAATATTAGAAAAGCTCACTCCTTATCTAAACAAGTCTTTGGAAGTGCTAGAAATAGGCTCTGGTACGGGCCAACATGCGGTGCACTTTGCTGCGACGTTACCACATTTAACGTGGCAGACAGCGGACCGAGAGGTCAATCACGCCGGTATTCAAGCGTGGCTTGATGATGCAGAACTTGAAAACGTTTTACCGCCATTGGCGCTAGACTTACGCCATGGGTGGCCTGTTAATCAGCGTTATGATGTGATCTATACTGCTAATACTTTGCACATTGTGTCATCAACGCTCGTTGAGCGCTTAATCGCAGGAGTTGGACGACACCTTAAAGAAAGTGGCTACCTGATAGTTTATGGGCCGTTTAATTATCAAGGTGAATTTACCAGCGAGAGTAACCGAGAGTTTGATACGTATTTAAAGTCACAAGACAAAGAGAGTGGCATTCGCGATCAAGAATGGGTATTGGCGCTTGCGGCAGAGCGAGGACTTACACTACAGCAAGACTATGCGATGCCGGCTAATAATCGCTTATTGGTGTTTAAACGGTAGTTTTGCTTGGCACTCGGTAAAGTAATGCTCGAGTGCGTCAGCTTCGCGCTTGGTAAAATCCTCAAGCGCTCGCTGAAAGTCAGGTTGAAATAAGCGGTGATACGATTGCCTCCACACCGGTTCAAAACCCCTCACTAACTTGTGCTCGCCTTGAGCACCTGCGTCAAAGACAGCAAGCTGATTCGCAATGGCGTACTCTATGCCTTGATAGTAACACAGCTCAAAATGCAAAAAGTCGTAACTATCCTCAATTGCGCCCCAATAGCGACCATACAAGGTATCACCATCCACAAGATATAAACTAGTGGCAATAATTTCGTGGTTTAAGTAAGCGCAGCAAAGACGAAGCTTTTCTGGCATTGAGGTGATAACTTGCTGAAAAAAGTCGCGAGAGAGATAGCCGTGGTGTCGCGAGCGTTTAAGGTAGGTGAGCTGGTAACTGAGAAAAAACGCATCAAGTTGTGCTGTGCTGATTTCTCTGCCAACAGTCCAACTTATGTTAATACCTTGAGCGGTCACAGCTTGGCGTTCTTTTATGACCATTTTACGCTTTCTTGATGTGAGTCGTGCGAGAAAATCATCGAACTTGGCGTAACCATGATTATGCCAATGAAATTGCACATTGCGGCGCATCGTTAAATGACTCTGAGTGAGAAAGTCACTTTCACGACAAAAGTTAATATGGACTCCACTAATGCCTAGTTGGGCGAGGCTCGTGAGCGTAGCGTCAATATATTCAAGCAAGCAAGAAGACAGTCGTTTCGTTAATATTCTTGGCCCTTGAGTTGGCGTAAAGGGGACACCACATAGCCATTTAGGGTAGTAATCTAACCCATGACGCTCGTAGGCTTCAGCAAAAGCCCAATCAAAAACGTACTCGCCATAAGAGTGCGATTTAATATAACCTGGCAAAATTGCAACCAACTCGCCTTGGCGTTCAATCATTAGGTGATGCGGTATCCAGCCAGTCTCTTTGCTGGTGCAGCCGCTCAACTCTAATGCAAGCAGCCAAGCGTAGCTCGTAAATACATGTGATGGTGAAACACAGTCCCACTGTGCTTCTGTCACTTCAGTTAGAGAATGAATAAACTTGTGTTGGTACTCAGTCATTGTGGCCGTCAAAAAATGCGAGCAGTGCTTGCTCAAAGTTACTGTAATCAGGGTTAAACGTGATCCGTGCAAGAGCGGTGTATTGCGTCATGCTTTTTTCATGGCGCTCGCCAAAATGGATGAATTTTCCTGTGCGGCAGTTAATAAAGGCTTGGTCTTCTAAGTGGTAACTGGTGCAATTACGATAAGGCCCTTTGCGGCCGTAAAAGATATGTTCAGGTGGTTGCAAAATACCAATATGAGACATATCGATAATATTGTCGGCTTTCACACTTCGATACTCCACTCCTTGCTTAGTCGATAGTGTTTCCGAGTAGATAAATTGGGTCAATGTTGATTTAGGTTGCCACTTTTCTAGCAGCTTTGCCGTTGCGTGATTGTCTATGGTGGTATCGACATCGCTATAGCTGATAAACATCGGTACATCTGGCAAAGTGGTGAGTGATTTGAGTGGCGCCATAGCTTGATGGGCTAACGTTGCGCCATGCCATGGGAAAGATTCATATTTGGCGAAATCCAAATCTGCGTCTTCATCTATCCAATTGACAAATGGCACGTAATCAATCCATTTGGCTAGCCAACCGTTCTTATTATGTGGCTCCGTAGCGGGTGAGATAAGTGCAACAGAGCCTAAATTATTGGGCTTGTGCTTCGCTATGCTACTTAGCACCAAGGCTGCACCCGTGGAGTAGCCAAGTACGGAAAAATGCGTAAAATCTTGGCTCGTCTGTGCGATGGCATAATCCGTGTGGGTTTGCCAATCGTCAATATCGACTTCGGTTAAATCGCTTGGTGCGGTCGCGTGGCCTGGCAGTAACATGGTTCTGACATTGTATCCTGCTTCATAAAGCGCTGCCGCAAGGTAGTGAAAAGTAAAAGGAGAATCGGTCAGACCATGGATAAGTAAAATGGCGTGATCTTTGTTGTCATGCTCAAGTGAAAATGGCGCAATTAAATCACTTACCTTGGGGTTTGTCAGGTTAAGTAATTTTGCAGTAGGCGTTATTAAGGGGCACGGCAGTGTGGCGCGGGGATTGCGGCTTTCAATAAGTTGCTTGGTAGAACGAATATAATTGTTATAGTTTTTTATATTCCCTACATCGAAGGTGACGGGGCCTTTATCGATCGCTTCGCGGAATAATCCCGACTTTTTGCTCTTGGTGAATAGCGACATATCACTCACTTGGGTAACACAGTCTTGTGCGATGACCAAAGGTGAGGCAAGCAGGCTAAAAGCAAATACTGTGGAGGTAAGGTAGTGGCGCATTGTCGGTCCTTATGAGCATAAAATCACATGCAGTATAGCGAGAACAGATGACGATAAAAATGGTTAGCGGATCGGTAATATGCGTTTTGCAAAAGTTTGCTTGAGGACAATCGTTGATTCAATCCCGCTAATTACCTTACAGGCCCCCAGTTGATGTTTGGCAAATTGTTCATAGCTGGGCAAATCCTTTGCTACGATTTCCAATAGGTAATCATAACTTCCTGAGACCACTGAACAGCTGATCACCTGATCTTCAGATTCCACGTGTTGTTCAAATAAATGCGCTGCAGTTGCGGTATTTTCACTGAGTTTTATAAATGCATAAACCAGAATACTTAAGTCAACTTGTGCTCTATCCAGTGCCGCATGATAGCCTGAAATTACTCCTGTATCTTGCAAGCGTTTTACGCGTCGAAGACAGGGAGTATCGGAAAGGTTTGCCTTCTCGGCGAGTGAGGCATTAGTCAAACGTGCATTATGTTGCAAGGCGTTAAGGAGCAATTTGTCCTTGGTATCTAAATTTACCGACATAAACCAAATAAAAGAGTGATTCTTGCTAATCAGTATTAAACTTTTAGAGGAAATTGGCAAATTATGCTCGTGGTGATTTGCTAGCCTTAACTGTGGAATAATCACGAGAAGTAATCATGAGTCCATTAGCCGTACAATTTGACGCTTGGATTAGAGGTCCGTTTGTTGACCTTAACGACAAGCTTGAACATCTTTATTGGCAGCAACAGGATAAAGCAAATGTTGAAGGCGTTGGTGAAACGCAAAAAGCACAGTTATTAGAAGAAGGTAATCAGCTAGTCCAAGCCTTGCTAGAAGAAGGCAATACCGACGAGGGCTTTGAGCAAGCATTCGACTTACTCGGTAACGTTGGTCTATTTATGGCAGCATGCAGACGCCACGAAATTACTGAGCCAAGTCGTGAAAGGGTGTCTCCACTAACACAAGCATCGGCACTAGCCATGCATATTGGTGCCTCTTTGGGGGTTACGCCGCGCTTCGCAACGGCTCATCTCACCACACACAACCGAGCAATCAACGGCGTGTATAAGCGCTTTACTTCTCATCCGGCAGAGCGCTTATTCATCGACTATAATACTCAGGCCATTCTTGCCTATAAACGTGCGTCCGAATCGTTAATGAAGGTGCATCATTTGGGAATTTCCCATCCCATGTCATTGGTGCTACTCAAACAAGTTAAGCAAGCGCTGCTTGAGGTCATAGAGTCTAATCGAGAGTTATTTAAGGAACTAGATACCGAGGCGTTCTTTTACGTTGTGCGACCCTATTACAAACCATACCGAGTTGGTAAAGAGGTCTATCGTGGTGCAAACGCTGGAGATTTTGCGGGTATCAATGTTATCGATATGATGTTGGGGTTATGCCCGGCTAATGACATTAGTTACGGTCAAATGCTGGTGGAAAAGTTCCTCTATATGATGCCAGAAGACCAAGCAACCCTGCGTGAATGTATGCGTACGCCTAATTTAATGGATGCGTTTCTGAGTGCATTGAAAGGGCCGAAAAGTGATTGGTTTGGCCCTGCTTGTAGCTTGTTTATACAAGTGTGTAAGCTGCATGGAGATACGGCCATACAACATCACAATCAACTCGTCGAAAAGTATATCGCCAAACCTTCGCAAGCAATGCAGCAACAGCACTTAAGCAAAGTAACCGCCAGTGGTCCACCGATTGAAGTCTTACTCAAAGAGCTTGCAGACTTAAGAGATAGACGAGCTGCTGCCGAGCGCGCTGATATCTTTACTCGGCATCATGATTTAAAACGATTACGCCAAGCAATAGGGGTTAAGCATGAAGCAATATAGGGATGATTTTCACTTGCCTACGGGTCGCTATTTATTGAGTCACTCCGTTGGTCGTATGTTGAAATCTGCAGCGGAAGATTTTCATCAGCAATTTATGGTGCCCTGGCAACAACAAAACCAAGAGCCTTGGCAACAGTGGCTAAGCGGTATTGATCGCTTTACCTCAGCCCTAGCTTCCCTATTACACACTGATGCGCGCCTGTTTTGTCCGCAAACAAATCTTTCCAGTGGTTTAACGAAATGGGCGATGAGTTTGCCCGAAAGTGGCATTCGCAAAGTGCGCGTATTGATGAGTGAGCAAGACTTCCCTAGCATGGGGTTTGCGTTACAAAACGCGCTGGACAATATTGAGATTGTTTATATTCCCGAAGTAATGAATATGCACGACCTAAGTGTGTGGCAGCAATATATTGACGAGCAAATTGACTGGATATTTGTCAGTCATGTTTATTCGAACAGCGGTCAGCAGGCGCCTGTCGCTGACATCATTAGCCTTGCTAACCAATATGGTTGTCGAAGTATTATCGATATTGCTCAGTCACTTAGTGTATTACCAATAGATTTAAGCGAGTGGGGCGCGGATTGCGTTATTGGCTCTTGTGTGAAATGGAGCTGCGGTGGCCCAGGCGCTGGTTTCATCTGGGTGAATGAGGATGTCTTACCTTATTGCGAACCGAAAGATGTTGGCTGGTTTTCGCATCAAAATCCATTCGAGTTTGATATTCATCATTTTGCGCTGAGTGAAAGTGCGCTGCGTTTTTGGGGCGGTACACCAAGTGTGGCACCTTATATCTATGCGGGGCATAGCCTTGGCTATTTTGCCGAGCTTGGGATTGAGCAAGTAAGAGCGTACAACTTTGCTTTGTTGTCTGAGTTACAAGCGGCATTGCCTGAATTTTATCGCTCTCCTACAGCACAGAGTGCTTGCTCGGGGACCGCTATTTTACATTTTGGCTCGCGTCATGAGGCCGTGATGGAACAGCTTAAGCGTGCAGACATTGCTGTGGATAATCGTCGCTACGGTATTCGCGTCTCTCCACATATTTACAATAGTCAGGAGGACATTGCGAGGTTGGTGCAGGTTATCAACGAAAGCTAGCTTTCTAACCCTAGTGCTTTTTTGGTCTTCTTCTTCACCGAGCGCCAATGTGTCATTGGCTGCTTCGGCGCCTGCGCTATCAATGCGCTAAAATCAATTTCTTCAGCAAGTACCTCTCCTTGGTGTGCCAAAATCACGGAGTGGGGTTGTAGTGCCTTTACTTTGGCAAGAGATTGGCGATACAAGCGTGGATAGAATACCGGAAAAGGCGCAACAAATTGCCCTTTCACTTTTACCGTCAAATCCGCCACATAGATGCGCTTACTGGGGAGATGATACAAACTCAAATCTCTATCCGTATGACCGGGTGTGTGTATCGCTTGCCATTCGTTAAAGTAGGGTAAGCTATCACCATCAGCTAGGAAAAAATCTGGTGATAAATGTCTTGGATACCAAAGGTTACGTTTGGCCTTGCGCTTTCGCCCAGCAACCCAAAGTGCCAGCGCCATATCGGAGAGGTGCATCATGACACCATCAATACCTCGATACCACTGACTGGGGGCATTTGCGGCCGCAATCTTTGCGCCCGTGAGTTTTTTGAGTTTGTGCGCGCCACCGGCATGATCTGGGTGCATATGCGTGACCACAATCAGCTTTAGTGCGCTTAGTGGTTTTTGCAGTTGTAGGATGTAGTTGCAGACCAACTCAACATCGGCACGACAGCAACCATCGAGTAATAGCAGATCCGTTTCGTGCTCAACCAGATAAATATGTTGAATATAACCTTCTAAGACATGGATTTTCATTAGTCACACTCATTTCCCCAATCAGATCTCAACATAGCATAGGATAAAGACATCTGACCAGTTGTGTGTGGCAGTGATAAATCGCAGACATAAAAAAACCGCAATTAAGCGGTTTTCTTATAAGTGATGGCGGAGAAGGAGGGATTCGAACCCTCGATAGGGCTACAAACCCTATACTCCCTTAGCAGGGGAGCGCCTTCAGCCACTCGGCCACCTCTCCGACGCAATACTTTAAAAATGGCGGAGAGATAGGGATTTGAACCCTAGATACGCTATTAACGTATGCCGGTTTTCAAGACCGGTGCTTTCAACCACTCAGCCATCTCTCCATGGGCAAAGATAATACTTAGCGATTTAGGCGCTGTAAACCGTTTTTAAACTGTTTGCTTAAAAAACGTTCTAAAAGTGAGGTTTTTTTAAAATTGTGCTAGGAATTAGCGGTTTGTCGAAGAGGTTTTGTACAAAAATGCTGGTTGAAGTGGTGCTTTTATGGTCTATTGAAACAAATGCTGACGAGAGCATGGCGGGTTGGGACGCCATGCTCTGTGCAGACTTACTTATACATAATCACGTCTTTTAACGCTAAGTGTTGACCACATACTGCCAACCACTTCGTCCAATTGATACGACGTTGTTTAGTTGGTTGTGTTTGGTTAAACGTGTTTTGTGATGGGCTGCAAGGTGCAGCTGAATTAAGCATGTCTGGCTCCTAATTAGCTATGATTGAAAACAAGGCTATTTTGCCCGCAATTTGTTTAAATTTAAAACGATAAAAATTGATGTTTTCGGATAAAAATAACTAATGAATTAATGGTTTGTTCATTTTTGTTTTAATGGCTTTTTTGAATGGTTATGCATAATTATGATTGTCTTAACTAGGCTTTATCCCAGTTGTTATGGGTGTTTTTGGTTTTTGCTTTTTATTTTGGGTTTTAGTTTTGGTTTTTTATTCATATAAGTTGAGTTTTTGTATTTAAGGGTTTTTATGCTGGTGGTAGTCAACCCTTTAGCGGGTGCTGAGGGGAAAGCGCAAATTGCATGGTTAAAGCAACAATTAAAACAACAGCAGTTGACAGCAACTTGGTTTAATACCACTGGAAATTTTGTCGCAGATAGGGAGGCAATTGCTCAAGCCGCGACGGCGGGAGCTTGCGTGGTGGTGATTGGAGGGGATGGCACTTTGCACCTAGTCGCCAATGCCATTGCTGAACGGGATAACACGCTTGCGCTGCTGCCAGCGGGTACTGGCAACGATTTTGCTCGGCAGTTTAATTATTCCAAAGTACAGTGGCGAGCAGCTGTATTTTCAGACAAGTTTACAAGTATTGATTTGGGTAAAGTGGACGGACGCTGGTTTGTCAATGTTGCTGGGATTGGCTTTAACGCGCATGTGATGAATAACCTAGGACAAACCAAACGCTTGGGAAAGTTGAGCTATACCTATGCGGGACTAATGTCGCTGTTTACTGCCAAGCTCATTCGCTATCGCAGCAAAAAATGGCCTGAGCAGGGTATGATGTTGTTACTTGCGAATGGCAAACACTTTGGGGCAGGGTTAACTCCCGCCCCAATGGCTTGTCTTGATGACGGTCAGTTAGAGCTGCTGTGGTTCACGCCGCAAACGCATTGGCAGCGAGTGGTATTATTTGTCAATATGCTGCTGAAACGTCATATGGGCACGAGAAATGTGCATCACAGCCGCATTACTGAGCTTTTTATCGCACAAGAGGGGTATGACATTGAGGCGGATGGTGAGATTGTTGGGTGCACGCCTGCAACGATAACTTGTCGCCGCCGGGCGCTGTGCATAAAAAAAGCGCCATTATAAAATGGCGCTGAAAAGTAAGAAGCTAAAGCATTGGTAAGACTTCAACTTCTAACTGGGGACCGAATGGACAACCAAGCGTAGATGCGATCTAAAGGTGTGAGTACAATCGCATTACCCAGGATGACCAAAATAAACCCAATAAAGGTGTTTTGCTGCCACTCAAAGCCTTCAAATAAGGTACTCAAGGCCACGGCAACAAAAGGAAATAACACTATCAAATAACTCGCTTTCTCAGGCCCAATATTCTTGAGTAGTGAGAAATAACAACCAAAGGCAATGACGGTGCCAAACACGCTGAGGTAAATCAGAGACCACCAATATGATGCCGGCGCTTGGTTGATAAATTGATGTTCACTCAAGGCGACATAGGTTGCTAACATGACAGCGCTGTAGAGCATGCCCCACGCATTTCCCGCCATAACATCAATTTGCTGATTGGAATTGCGTACGCTCACCATATTTCCGAGTGATGCGACCACTGTTCCTAATAAAGCTAATGATAATCCCAAGAAGGCCTCGCTTTGCAAATCAAATGCGACCAAATCGTGCCAAAACAAGCTGACTATCCCAAGCGTGCCCAGTGATGCACCAAAGTAAATTCGCTTTGCAATAGGTTTGGCAAAAAACAACTTAGTGTTAACGATATTAACGACCAATAATAATGAAAATGCAATTGATGCCATCGCTGACGTTAAATGTGCCTGAGCCCAATACAAAAAGAGATAGTTAGCACCAAAATTACACAGCGCTAAGAGGATGAAAAAGCCGTGATCTCGGCGAGAAAATCGCATTGGCACACGCTTATAGATGACAAACGCCCACATACAAACCGCGGCGAGGCCAAAGCGGTAAAACAGCGACACAAACTCGTTGATGCTGCCAAGTTGATATTCAATGGCAAGCCATGTTGATCCCCAAATCAACACAGTGATGGTGTAAAGAAATAGATTTTTCATGATCGGCTCTAGATTTAAACAGCAGTGGAAGTCTGTAGTTTACGCTGTTATTCTGTATAAGCTATATACAGAATTTGCTAATTTATACCTATACAGATTATTGCTTATGAGTACCGTTATTCAACGCCAACATTCCGCCTTTCTCTATCAGCAGGTGATCCAAATGATCTTGTCGATGGCAGAACAAGAGTCCATTTTACCGGGCGAAAAGCTTCCTTCATTGCGTGTTATGGCACAAAACTTAAATGTCAGTATCCCAACGGTAAAACAGGCTTATCAAGCACTTGAAGACCAAGGAAAAGTGGTTGCCAAAGAAAAGTCAGGCTACTTTTTATGCCAAAGAGCTTCGCACAACGACTCGCCAAAGCGTGCAAGATTACCCGCCAAACCCGTGGTGGTTAACAAACAGGCGTTGATTGAACAAGTCTATAATGGGATCCATCAGCCACATGCAATCCCTTTAGGTATCGCTAACCCCATTGCCATTGCTGGTACCGAGCAGGTTCTTGCCAAAATTATGCGCCGTGTAATGAAAGAAGCGGGGAATGAGCTCATTAACTATGGTCCTATGGATGGTTTAGATAGCTTAAAGAAGCAAATCGTGCGGCGTTATTTGGATATGGGCTTAGCAATAGACATGGATGAAGTGGTGATCACCAATGGCGCGCAAGAAGCATTGGCGATTGCGTTACAAGCGGTGACCAAGCCCGGAGACGTGATAGCGATTGAATCCCCCTGTTATTTTGGCATTGTTGAATTGGCTGAAAATTTAGGGTTAAAGGCTATCGAAATCCCTGTCTGCCCGGATGACGGCATTTGGCTGAGCGACCTTGAACGGGCACTTGAAAAGCACGATATTCGAGCGTGTGTGTTTTCTACCAGTATTAGTAACCCGCTTGGTAGCTTTATGCCAGATACGAGACGTGCGCAGCTGGTGGCGCTATTAGAGCAACGTGACGTGGTGTTGATAGAAGACGATGTGTATGGCGATTTATATTTTACCGAGCAGCGTGGCATACCGGCACAGGCATTTAGCCAAAAGGGCTTAGTGATCACATGTGCGTCATTTTCAAAAACTGCAGCGCCCAGCTATCGAGTGGGTTGGATGGTCGCCAGTCAATTTAGTGCAAAAGCAAAGCGCATAAAACGTGCGTTGAGCTGCTCGTCATCTTTAATGAATCAATGGGCACTGGCGGATTTTCTCAGCTCCGGAGGCTACGAGCGCCATTTAAAGTTGGTCCGTAAACGGTTAATTGAGAATCGAGATCGTATGATCCAAGCGGTAAATGTAGCATTTGGTAGTGAGGTAAGGGTCAGTCGCCCGCAAGGCGGTTGTGTGCTGTGGCTAGACTTAGGTAAGCACGTCGATGGTGCCTTGTTGTTCCAAAAAGCCTTGGAGCGCGGGATCAGTATTACGCCTGGTACGCTATTTAGTGCCAGCAAAAAGTATCAAAATTGTATACGTATCAGTTATGGTTTGCCGTGGGATGCGTCGGTAGAGCAAGCGATTAAAACGCTGGGGAAATTGGCCGATGCACAAAGGAAAGGGTTGGCATAACGTATCCTAAATTAGAAGTCAGTTATGCCAACGTCAGATTATTTAAATTTAAACAGTTGGTACTCTGACATGGCGGGGATAGACTTTGCGACAATGGCTTCGTTTTTCGCGATTTGTTCAAAGTCGCCACACAGTGCGTCGGCTTTTTTCTCAATAGATTCTGCCTGCTGTTCAACTTTGGTTTCGATTTGTGTTGCGAAGTTTTCCATCCGTTGTTCAAAGCTGCTCATATCACCTTTTGCATCTGACATTTCGTTGCCAATCGCAACCAGTAAGCTACCTATCGATTGCATCATGGCACCTTGTACTGCGGTCTCGATTTTTTCTTCAAACTGATTATCGAAATTTTGGCCAAACTCATCAAAAGTTTGCTTACCCATCACAAACGCACCTTGCTGATAAAACGTATTTTGCACTTCTGTTTCGAGGTCATCGATCACAGCATGGATGCTATCTAAACTGGTTAAATTAAAGGTTTGCGCCACTTCATTAAGGGCAACGCCCGCTAATTTTATGCCTTCAAAAGCAATATCAGCCACTTGTGGTAGGCGGCCTCTTAGTTCATCACCATATTGTGTGAGCATCGTTTTTTGCTGTGTATTAAGTGCGATGCGCTCGCCGTTGAGTGTCAGTTCGCCAAGATTGTTGATCTCCGCTGTTTTGTTTTTGGCCGTTGTGATCACCAAGTTATCAGGCGTGATCCTAACGTCATTCTGAAATTCTACTTCACAATTATCACCGCTAAACGTGATGTTATTCTTTTCGTGTGCAGCGACTGTGGTTGTCATCATTGTTGCTGCTGTTAGTAGTAAAATTTTATTCATGGTCGATCCTTATTGGCTCAGTTGCATGATTGTTGTTACAAGAACAATGCCAAATATAAAATCTAATAAAATCAATATATTGTGTTTTATTGTTGAAAGTTAATGTGCTCTAAAAGTGATGAAATTGACTAAAATGTAGTTGTTTTTGTCAAAATTAATTAGGCAATAAAAAATTTTTATTGTAAGGATAAGAAACTCTCACTTTCCAGAATGACAATTTAGCGCTAAATAGTGATCTTGAGAGACGGCTCTCATTTTATTAATGACTATTTTATTTTGGAGTTAGTTGTGGGTAAGACATTCTCTTACGATGCGCTTGATGATGATTTTGCAGACGATGAATTTGAAAAGTTGGGTCGTAACCAACATGACAAGCAAAAGCGTAAAGTCAAAAGAAAGCTAGACGACTACTTAGAGCAAAAACGCCTACGTAGAAATCTAGGCGATGATGATTTCGACTATATTGATGATTGATCACTAGACGTCATCTACGAGTCTAGCACTGACAGTAACTCAATTTGGCTATGTGATTAAGCACGGCTGTGGGTTACTCAGTGCGATGTCTGAGTTATTGTGTCGTTGGTGATAGCCAAGCAAGTGACGAGATATTCAGATAGTAAGCAGCCGCAAATATGCGGCTGTTTTGTTTTTATTCGACTAGTATTAATCTTTAAAAGATTTATGGCAGTCTTTACAGCCTTTTGCCCAATCTTTAAATGCAGAAGCAATCAGCTTTTTGTCACCTGAGTCAGCCGCAACAGCCAGTGCTTGAGCATACTCGGCAAATTGCTTGGCTTTACCATCGAATTCAGCTCTGTTTGACCAAACTGCTGGTAGGGCATCAGTATTGCCTTTGTCAGAGCCGTCAATGAATGCTTCCCAAGGCATTTGCGATAATTGCGCAGCGTTGTGAGCACGTTGTTTAAATACTTCAGCATCAAATGGCACTTTGCCTTTTAGCATGTCGCCCATATTGCCAATTTGGAAACGGATCAATTGGAAAGACGCTTGGCGGTATTCAATTGCATCTTCAGCCGATTCAAACATAGTGTTAGCTTGCGCTGTTGCTGCAAGACAGCTAAATAGTGTGACGGTAAGTAGTTTCTTCATAGTAAACCCCTAATATTTTTCCCTATTTTCAATGTAAATTACAAATATAATCAAACAATTGCGATAAGCGCCCTGTGACGGAGGCAACTAGTTTCAAATAATCAACTCTCGATATCTTTGAATATCATGCCCCTGCGCATACTGCGGGTGGCTAAAAAGATTTCTCCAAGCAAAGAGACAAATGCGCCAATGAGCAGCACCATAGCGGCGATAAAACAAGACGATAAAGTAATACCCAATGGCATACTGTACAAGTGTGACATGAACAGCAGCATAACCACTGCACACACAAGCAACGCACTGAGTACACTCATGCTAAATGCCACGTGAATAAAACGAGATCGTTTTAACAGTGCGCGCATTTCACGGCTAAAGTGCATTTTGAGCTCTTCATCTTGCGTGGTATTGATCTTGCGATCAAGTAAACGTGCCCTATCCGTGATCCGTGCTAAGCGGTTTGATAGTACCCCTAAGGTCGCAGCAATACCTGTAATTAAAAATACAGGGGCAACGGCAGTTTGGATAACTTTGGCCATCGTGAGAATGCTAACGACTTCTGGATTCATATAGTTACCTCGTTAATTCCAGTTTAGTTTTGATAAAGTGTTGGGTTGCTCACCGATAAGTGTTTGCATCACTTGGTTGTGCTCATCAAGCAAGATGACTCTTGGAATGCCTTTGTTGGCATACGTGTTGTAAATATCTCGATTGGGATCGGCAACAAGATGTATGGGTAATTGCATGGCTTCGTTGAATTGCTCAAGCGTAGTGTTATTTTCTTCTCGGCCGATGGCAACGATGGTTAAATCTGCTTGGGTGAGTAGTTCTGATTGTTTTAGTTCGCTCAATAAGCGTTGCGAATCGGAGCACCAAGTCGCGAATAAAATCACCAACTTTTTGTGATTAGCATCGAACCTAACGGTTTGGTTTTTGATATCCGTAAATTGCAAATGTTTAAAGGCGTCGCCGGTGTGGATATAGGTCTGATAGCCATCGTCTGCTTGCGGATGTGCTTCGTTATAGGCCTTGCAGCCACTTAATCCGGTGGTGAGAACGGTACTAAGTAGTAACATTTTTATTGTTGTTTTCATGTCTATTCCTTGTTTCCGTGTCAGTGTCTTTGAAGTCATGCGCACATTTCAGTATATTGCCCCACTTAGATGATTTCTTAAAGTCCAATTTCTTATAGCCGTTGATATGATTTATCTTTCTTTATTTGGGCTTGCTTTTATTGCCGCAACCTTATTACCTGCGTCGTCGGAGCTGGCGCTGAGTGGGCTCGTTGTGAAGCAACAGGGTGAATTAGGTTGGTTATGGCTGGCTGCGACAACAGGTAATCTACTTGGTAGCTGTATGAACTATTATCTTGGCTGGTTTATCGCTAGGTGGCGCAATAAGCGCTGGTTTCCGGTTTCTCAACAGCAATATGATAAGGCTTGTGGGCTATTTAATCGCTACGGCAAGTTTTCATTGCTATTTGCTTGGCTACCCATAGTTGGAGATCCTTTGACTGTGGTAGCGGGGTCTCTACGGACCTCTTTTGGGTGGTTTTTTGTGTTAGTCGCGCTCGGTAAAGGTGCTCGTTATGCACTGGTGATCTACCTTGCCTTACAGGTGATTTCTTAACACCAGAAGGCAAGGAAGTGAATATCAGAGTCTTATCGCTTAGCTTCTGTACCAATCAAGCGTGAGTGACACTGAGTCAGCAAAACGTAAAGCATGCGGTTTATCTACGGTGACTTTTGCATAGGTCACGTCTTGATGCTGGTGACATTCAGCGAGTATGTCAGCCACTAACTTCTCAAGTAACAAAAAGTGGCCTTCTTCTACTAGCGTGATGACCGCTTTAGTTACCGTTTTGTAATTAAGCGCATGGGCCACGTTATCATGATCTAAACATGCCGTATCAGCTGGGTAGTGAATTTCAATATTGATCACGACATCTTGCTTTTTCTCCCGCTCTTCGGGATTAAAACCAATAAAGGTACGTAATCTTAAATTTGTCACCTTGATAATGGCATTCGACATAGCGTGTTTATCCTTTCACTAACTGTAAAAACTCGTTGCGGGTTTTGGGGTCGCTTCTAAAGTTACCAAGCATGACTGACGTTCGCATGCTAGAGTTTTGTTTTTCAACCCCACGCATCATCATACACATATGTTTGGCTTCAACGATCACGCCAACGCCTTTTGCGCCAGTGACTTCCTCAACGGCCTTGGCGATTTGATGAGTGAGCTGTTCTTGGATTTGAAATCGACGGGCAAACATATCAACAATGCGGGCAAATTTGGATAAGCCAAGCACTTTACCGCTAGGTATATAAGCAATATGGCAACGACCAACGAAAGGTAGAAGGTGGTGCTCACACATAGAGTACAATTCTATATCTTGAACTAGTACCATATCATCGGCATCCGAGCTGAATACCGCGTTATTGGTGATTTCATCCAGTGTTTGACGGTAACCCTGGGTCAGATATTCCATCGCTTTCGCTGCGCGCTTTGGTGTATCTAATAATCCTTCGCGGTCTGTATCTTCACCGACGGCTTCAATAATCGTTTTATAACTCTGTTGTAATTTGTCTTGCATAATGCGTTACCTCAAATGGCGGCCACCGTCGATTTGTACCGTGCGTCCTGTCATATAGTTGCTAGAGAGTATCATGTCGACACTGTTGATAACTTCTTTGCTACCAGGCTCAATTCCCATAATAGACTTTTTCAAGGTTTTTGCCTTGTACTCATCACTATCGTCTTGATTAAAGATGATAAGAGAAGGTGCAATGCTATTCACTTTGATGTTAGGTGCAAACTTAGCGGCAAATGACCGTGTTAAGTTATCTAATGCAGCTTTACTTGCGGCATAGGCAATGTGTTTTGGACTGCCTTTTTCTACTACATAGTCAGTAATATGGATCACATCGCTGACGATATTGCTGGCTGTCAATAAGTCGCTCAAGGCATGATTGATCAAATAAGGGACTTTAGCGTGGATCCGCATCATATTGTCGAATAATGCTGAAAAATCAGGGTTGTTGGCTTCACAATCCCAGCTCGATGCGTTGTGGATGATAGCACTGAGCGCACCGGTATGGACACGAATTTGGTTGTTGAGTTGCGTGATAGCTTCTGGCTCGTCAAAATCAGCCTTGATACAAATGGCACCTAGCGATGCTAGTTCATCGATAACTTGGTGTTTGGTGCGATACGTCAATATAACGGCTTGCTGTTTAGCGAGAAAGTGTTTCACCAAAGCAAGTCCAATGCGCTGTGCGCCACCAGTAATTAAAATAGGTGCAGCTGCTGGGCTCATAAGTTAATCACCTTGTGAATTGGGAGGTTAGGGGGCAGGATGAATAACTAACTAGTTATCTCCTGCCAACAATACTATTGTTCGTCGTATACCGTAGGAATTGGTTGACGCTTGTGTTGTGTACGCTGATAGATGGCAATAAGTTTGTCGCTCACTTCGCTACTAACGGGCTTACCTTCAAGAAAGTCATCAATATTGTCATAGCTTAGTCCCAGCGCTTCTTCATCGGAAAGGCCTGGGCGGTCGCACTCAAGATCGGCTGTTGGCACTTTATGTACTAATCCAGCAGGTGCTCCGAGAAAAGCAGCTAGTGCGCGAACTTGGCGCTTTGACAAGCCAAATAAGGGCGCTAAGTCGCAGGCGCCATCACCAAACTTGGTGTAAAAGCCGGTGATGTTTTCAGCGCTATGATCGGTGCCGACCACTAAACCGCGAGTCAGGCCAGCGATTTCATACTGCGCAACCATGCGCTGGCGTGCTTTTACATTTCCTTTAATAAAATCCACGCTGGCTTGTGAAGGCAGTGATATGCTTCCACCCGCCATAGCAGCGAGCGCCTGCTCGTGCATGGCATCAGCTGCAGGTTTGATATTGACTGTTAAGCGCTGACTAGGTTGGATAAATTCGAGTGCAAGCTGCGCTTCATCTTCATCAGCTTGAACACCATACGGCAAGCGCATAGCAATAAATTTATAAGCCCCAGTATCATGCTCAGCATTGAGTTCATCGATAGCTAGCTGGCATAGGCGTCCACAGGTTGACGAATCAACGCCTCCGCTGATGCCAAGCACAAGAGTGAAGCAGCCAGAGGCTTGTAATCGTGCTTTTAAAAATGAGACACGTCGTTTGACTTCAAATTCCGGGTCAATAATTGGCTGAACTTTCATTTCGGCCATGATTGCTTCACGCATACTGGTTCCTCAATACTATCGGGGCAATAAACTTCTATTATGTTGGTGCTGACGCGCTTTTTAAAGCCCTAAATGTGCTTTGATGGTGGCGAGCTCTTGCTTTAATTGCTCAATCTCGGCGATCAAGCTCTCGATTTCGCTGTCATTTTGGGTGCAGGTTATGGCTTCTGCAGGCGCTGTTGGTTCAACGACTTGGTCACCAAACAAGTGTTGATAGCGACTTTCTCGTTTTCCAGGCTCTCTGGTAAGCTTAACCACATAATCATGTTCTTGCATCGCACTTAATGTCGATTCAACATCTTGTACGGAACTAAATTCTGCGAGGCGGTTGCTGCGGGTACGCAATTCACCAGGGGTTTGTGGGCCACGCAATAACAATAAACAGATAATCGCTTTTTGTTTTGCGTTGACTTTAAGGTGGCCAAAATCACTGTTACAAAAACGCTGACTATACTTGTCAACGCGACCTGATAGAGCTTCATCACAGGTAATTAAGCGTTTTTCTTGTAGGCGGGTCAGTGTGTCTAGCACATCATTTTGAGAGAGTTCCATCACCGGCTCGCGATTCGATTTTTGATTGCACGCATTGGTGAGGCCGTTGAGTGACATGGGATATTGTTCTGGGGTGGTGACTTGCTTTTCGATTAAGCAACCCAGTACGCGTTGTTCTTGAGTATCTAATTGCATCACTTTCCTTATTTTTGTTGTTGCTGAGGTGTATATCACCATCTTGATAGTAGCAATATAATATCAATATTTATTGTAGCAAAGTGTGCGAGCTAACTTTGTTGGGCCGTAGATGAGGGGGGCTGCATTGTCTGCTGTGGTTTTACTTGCAGGAGTTTGGCTTTTAGCTCATCAAAATTAATGGGTTTGGTGAGGTAGTCATCCATACCTGCATCAAGGCATTTTTCTCTGTCACCTTGCATCGCATTAGCGGTGAGTGCAACGATCACGCTATTCTGATGGGTTTTTCCGGCAACACCTTGGCGAATTTGCTGTGCGGCTTGATAACCATCCATCACTGGCATCTGACAATCCATTAGAATTACATCGTAAGGATTATTAGTTGATTGTAAGTGTGCAAGTGCTAGCTCTCCATTTTCTTGGCAGACTACTTTTGCACCTAAACGCTCTAACATCGTCATCGCAACGGTTTGGTTTATCCGGTTGTCTTCTACCAATAAGATTGAGCGTGCCAACAGGGGTTCAGCACTGACTAGTGAGTCGGCTTTGACGGATGTCGGCTTGTCTGGATCTTGATAATTAGTGTTGAATACCTGAAGTGCAGCATGTGGCGTAATGGGATAGTACACCTGCTCACACGAGGAAAATAGCGAGAGCGTTTCGCTACTTTGCTCTTCAACGGCAACCACATGAACGATCTGTTGTTGTGTTAGCTGCGTTTTAAGTGCTTGTTGTGTCTTGCGCGGTGCAGCATGAAGTAATTTAGCATCCAAAATAACAGCAAGATGTGAGGATGGTTGTTGTAGTTGTGTCATGAGCATATCAAGTTGCTGCACGTGTAAACACGTAATATGCCAAGGCTTTAGTAGTTTACTGTAGTCGTCGTCGATATCGGTTAAGATATATAGTGTTGAGTTATCTGATTTCTCATGCACGGTAATAGACTTAGCTTCTGTCAAAAGCACATTGCAGGAAAACGTGCTGCCAACGTGCTCTTTACTAAATGCTTGTAGGTCGCCACCGAGCAATTGAGACAATTGCTTTGCAATGGTGAGACCAAGCCCTGTGCCACCATATTGCCGAGTAGTGGATAAATCAGCTTGGGTAAATGAATCAAACACTTTATTGAGCTTTTCCTTCGCAATACCGATACCAGTATCTTCTACACTACACCATAACCAAGTTTGCTCGCCTGCTTGTTCGGTATGACAACTTAGTGTCACTGAACCATCATGGGTGAATTTTATCGCATTGCTGAGCAAATTATTGAGGATTTGTTTGAGGCGATTAGGGTCTGTTTGCGCAGTATGAACTTTCATACCTGATAAATCGATATGTAGCCGATTATTGTTGGCATCAGCTGCACGCACAAACCCAGACAGCATATTACTTAACATCTCGATAAGATCGAACTCAACAAACTCGATCGTTAGCTTACCAGCCTCTATTTTGGAAAAGTCGAGAATGTCATTAATAATGGTGAGCAAAGATTTCGCTGAACTATGTGCCAAAGAGAGCTGGTGGTGTTGAGTCGAAGTGAGTTGTGAGTGCATGACGAGCTCAACCATGCCCATTACGCCATTGAGTGGAGTGCGTATCTCATGACTCATGCTAGCTAAAAACTCTGCTTTCATTTTAGCGGATTGTTCTGCTAAGTCTTTATCAATGATGGCTTGATTTTTTGCTTTCTGCTGGGCTTTATTGATAAAAAGGCTTCCTAACATCGCGGCGATAGACTTCATTAAGCGGAGATCGCTTTGACCCCAAGATGGGCTTACAACATCGTATTCTGCACAAAGAACGCCTAAGGTTTGGTTTTTATGACTGATAGGGCAGCAAAGCATGGCCTTAATTTCAAAAGGCTCTAGGTAAGTTGTGGCAAGTGCCATCGTTGCTGGATGGTTGTTTGCTTGCTTTGCTGCAATCAATTTACCGTTTTCGATTTCGCTAAAGAATTCAGGTGCTATTGCTTTTCGCCAAGGGGGGAAATGTTCTAGTCTATCCGTGGTTGCATGCGAAAAACATACAGGTATCAAGAAGTTTTTATCGTCGCTAAACTGCCAAATGCTAATTCTATTGACCTCCACTCCTTTTTTGCAAGCGTCTGCGCATAGTGACAGCGCTTTATCTAAGTGGTTATTTAAGATGGCTTCATGAGAACTTAAATAAGCAAGCAGCTCATTATTTTTGGCGAATTTATCATGTTCCATCTCCATTATTTTGCGTTTATGAATGTTTTGAATGGAACCAAAAATGTGGCTAGTGCGTTTGCCACTGCGAATTGCACGTGCTTTCACTAGCACCCATAAGTCATCCATTTTTTGGGTTTGGATGATAAATTCTTCTTCGAATTCATGACCCGTTTTTATCAGGTCATCCACACAGTCCTGCAAGCGCTTTCTATGCAGACCTGCTTTAAAAAACTCAGTCGTATTCATCCAAGTAGGTTGAAACTGCCTTGGCACGCAAAAAATATTACGTGTGACATCCGACCAAATAATATCGCGCGTTTGGACGTTAATTTCCCATGCACCAACTTCTGCGAGTATGCCCATATTGGTCAGTGATAGAGCATTGCGTTGCAGTTGCGATAGCAGTCGAGTGATGAAGATAAATGCGGCAATAAAGATGATAATCAACGCGATGATAGCTAAGCGAAAAGGCCACACTGCAGTTTCCGCTGGTTGCCACCCAATGCGAGGCACTGCGTAAAGTTCCCATTCACCGGAGGGCACGTTGATGCTAAATGCGATGGGGGCAAGCGAATGTATATTACTGTTGCCATAAAAGTAATCTCCATCTCGGCCTTTGCCATCGACGCCTTGAATTGCAATTAGATATTGACTCTCCAATGTGTTTAAATTTGCTTGTTGATACAGACTATCCATATTAAGCACAACAGAGAGTAATCCCCAGAACTGAGTTTGGTCAGTGTAAACGGGAACTCTTGCGATTAAGCCTGTGCCTCCTTGAAGCAACTCTAGTGGACCTGCCATCACGATTTCGCGACTTTCTTTGGCGAGTAATGCGCCGTATTTTTGCGTTGGATGGGTTTGGTAGTCCAAGCCTATGGCTTTTTCATTGCCTTTCAATGGGTAAATATAGTCGAGCCGCATATCTGGCGCTGCTCCGATATTACGAAGGATTTGGCTACTATCGAATAAGGGTTTTGCGAGCTGTTCGAAGCGAGCTTGAGAGAGCTCGGATTGACCAGAAAGAGCAATGCCTAGCCCTCTGACAAGTTGTACATTTTTTGCCAGAATACCTTCTATTTTAGTGCGGTAGACATTCACTTCCTCGGTCGAGCGACTCTTTTCTATCGCGACTAAGCGGCGATAGTTTACTTGATCAACATACCATGCCACCGCGATGATCACGACTAGCAAAAGCCAGAAGCTATATTTCACAAAGCGAAACTTAAGTGGTGATGTCGATAGTTCAGAGATCATGGTGCTTCTGTGTTGAAGACGATGATTTAACTATAGTTCAGTCCTCGCAAAGCGAAATCTAATTAACCAAAATAAAATGCTTTAACTTGATTGCCTTATAATTGTGACAAAGTCGAGAATATTGGTTTATTAGCCAACGACATGCTATATCTTCTAGGCATAAATTAGCACTGAATACATTGTTAAGGGATGGTCATGCTTACTTGGATTAAACGAATCATTGTCGCTCTGCTGTTACTGGTATTGCTTGGTACTGCAAGTATATATGGCTTGCTTGCGCTGAGCTTGCCCGCACTGGATGGTAAAGGAAGTACATCGGAGATCGATAATACAGTAACGGTGGCGCGCGATGCCATGGGGCAAGCTGTGGTGTCGGCTGACACCCGAGCAGATGCGTCGTATGGATTGGGTTTTGCGCATGGTCAGGACCGCTTTTTTCAAATGGACCTGCTGCGTCGCAATGCCGCAGGTGAATTGAGTGAGTTATTTGGCTCGGCGGCCATTGGCCTTGATGAAAGCATGCGCTTCCATCAATTCAGAAAACGGGCAAAGCTTATCCTGATGTCTTTACCTGAGGCGCATAGGCAAATCCTTGAGCGTTATACACAAGGGGTGAACGATGGTCGAGTTCAATCTGGCTTCACCAGTTTTGAATATTTGCTTCTAGGTGCAACTCCTTCATCATGGCAGCCAGAAGACAGCTTGCTCACTATTTTTAGCATGTATCTAGACTTGCAAGCGGGTACTTACGAGCGCGATGAAACCCTAATTGCACTTAAGCAGCAATATGGTCAAGATATGCTCGATTTTATTTTACAGCCTAGTCAATATCAGGCTGCTTTGGACAACAGTGTACTTACGGCATCGCCAGTTACTATTCCTGCATTGCAACAAATCGTGCAAGCTCAGCCATCACATATTGCCGATGTGCCGCTTTACGGCAGTAATAATTGGGCCGTAACAGGTGCGCTTACAAAGACTGGATCGGCAATGTTATCCGACGATATGCACCTTGGCTTAAATGTGCCGTCGATTTGGTATCGTGCCCAGCTTAATTATCAGGATCAGGGCCATGCAATTCAGGTAACTGGGGTGTCGTTACCGGGCGCTCCAGCCATTGTGGTTGGCAGTAATAATCGCATAGCGTGGGGATTCACCAATGGTTATTTAGATACAGCCGATTGGGTTGAACTTGACGCAGACGCCAAGACGCAGTTCATTGCTGAAGAAATTAAATTGCCTGATGGCAAAAGCCATACCTATCAATTGGAAATGAGTACATTTGGTCCCGTTAAACAGCTTGGGGATAAGAAGCTAGCGCTGAGTTGGGTTGCTCACCAACCCTATGCAGTAAACCTAGAGCTTGTGCAACTTGAGCGATTAAGCGAAGTTCAGCAAGCAACAGAGCATGCCAAAAAGGTAGGGATCCCTGTACAAAACTTGATGGTGGTAGACAGTAAAGGGGCAGCTGCTTGGACGCCGATGGGGGCTATTCCTGCACGTAAAATGACTCATGACACGGCGTTGCATACAGAGCAATATGAGCAAGCGTGGCAGAACAACGAACAAGTTCGCCCGGTGGTGCAAAACCCTGAAAATGGTAAATTGTGGACGGCCAACTCTCGTGTGGTTTCGGTTGCAGATAATCAAAGGTTTGGTGATGGTGGCTATGCGTTAGGTGCACGCGCCGTGCAGATCCGTGATGGACTTTTAGGTCAGCAACAATTTACGGAAGCGGATTTCTATCAGCTGCAATTGGACAATCGTGCCAAGTTTTTAGCGCCGTGGCACGAGCACTTAGTATCCCTATTGCAGAGTCAACCTTCCACATCTTTTGAAAATGATATTTCGCTCCTTAATGACTGGCAGGCTTGTGCTTGTGCCGATTCAGTCGGTTACACCTTAGTGAAAGCCTACCGCAACGCACTGATTGACACTATTTACGCACCCTTGGAGCAGCATTTAAACACACAAAAATTGTCGCTGAAGCCGGTTAAGCGTTATCTTGAGCCCGGACTCTGGCAGCTCTTGACCGAGCAACCAAATAGCTGGTTAGGCGAGCATGATTCTTGGATTGAGTTAGAGTTGGCTGCTTACAAGCTTGCCAAACAGCAACTTAGCGAAAGGTATGGTAGTAATATGGCTGCTTGGCGTTGGGGGGATGTCAATGGACTCAAGGTGCAGCATCCTTTCTCAAAACAAATGCCAATACTAAGTGGTTTGTTAGATATGCCGACCGCACAAGCTTTTGGTGATACCTTTATGCCTGCGGTGCAGGGGAAAGCGTTTGGCGCATCGCAGCGTTTTATCGCACAACCTGGGCATTTACAAAATGCGATTTTAACGGTTGCTGGTGGCCAAAGTGGGCATCCGTTATCGCCGTTTTATCGGTCTGGTTTTGCTGATTATACCAAAGGGGAGAATACCCCCTTGCTACCGGGTGAATTAACTCACCAGATAGTGATCATGCCTGATTAGTCTAAATAAAACCAATTTATTGGGTGTATGAGGGAGGTTAACTAACTCCCTCCGATACACGCAAAATCGGCGCTGCGGTAACACGGTTTCGTCCCGAATGTTTGCTGTCATAAAGTGCAGCATCTGCGTGTTGAATGACGACTTCAAAAGTTTGACTAGGATCCCAATTTGCAACGCCAAAACTCATGGTGACTTTAAGAATGCTATTTCCAAAACTGGTGACTTCGACGGCTCGTCGTAATTTTTCCATACGCTGCATTGCCTCTCCACAAGAGCAAGGTGCCAGCACGATTAAAAACTCTTCCCCACCCCAGCGTACGGCAATGTCTGCAGGATGAATATGTGCTTTGATTGTTTCGGCCACGCTTTTTAAGATTTGATCCCCTTTGTCATGGCCAAAGGTGTCATTGATTTTTTTGAAGTGGTCAATATCCGCCATTACCAAACATAAAGGAGAGTGAGTAGAGATACAGCTTTCTTTCGCGTGAGTGATAAGCTCGCGCGCATAGCGGCGGTTGAACATTTGTGTGAGTGGGTCGTGTGCGGCGAGCTCTTCTAGTTTGTCTCTTTGTTGCACCGTCATTTTTCGTATGTGGCTGATCGTATAAATCATAGGTATACCGCATATGAGTACGTTGGCAAAATGCACGTAGGGGATAAACTGTTGATAGCGATATTGATAGGCAGTATCACCGAACAACAACTCCAAGGCTGCGAATAGTGTGATCAACACAACGGAATAAATAACGGCATTACGTAATCTGAGTTGGTAATCTAACAACATAAGGCAAGATACCGTCCAGAGGTAGTATTGAAACCCGAGTGACATACCTAAGTAGGCACATACCAGTGTTGCATGTATGGCCACTTCAAGACAGAAAACCCGCAGTGCGATAGAGGGTTTACTCGCATCAATGAGTTTAATTCCGGTGTACCACATCAGCACACTCCCCACATTGACCCAAGCTAGTATGTTCACCTCTATATGCCAAAACACACCGATGAGACCAGCATGTAGCCACATGCAATACAAAGCCACGCGTCGTAATAATGCAAATTTTAATGCTTCTACTTGGTCTGGCTTGCTATAAGGGTGGTATTTAGTCAAACGTAAGCTCTTGTGGTATTCACAATAAAATAAGTATAGAAGCTCTATTGTGATTTGCCGCCTATTTGACCTAAGCTCTGGTTATTCGCTCAGCATCCAGCAAGGTACGCTGTAGTAGAGTGAGAGATAGGTAGATAACATAAGCTTTGGAGTTGATATGTCTGTAGAAAAAGCGCGGATCACGCTATGTAACTTAGAAAAGTCTGACTATGATCAGGTCAAATCATTAATGGATGAAGCCTATCCTGATCTCGGTGGTGCGTGGCCTAGTCATACGATATTTAGGTTGATTGACCAGTTTCCTGAGGGACAGATCGGTGTCAAAGACGGTGAGCGTCTCGTCGGTATCGCGCTGAGTGTTCAAGTTGACTATCAAACCTTTTCTAACCCGCATACCTATGAAGACATTGTTGACGCGCACAGCCGAATTTTTAGTGATAGTAATGCAGATGCGCTATACGGGCTGGATGTAGTGATAGCCAAAAGCCATCGTGGTCTACGTCTTGGTCGACGCTTGTATGATGCCCGTAAAGAGCTTTGTCGTCAGTACAACTTACGTGCGATCTTAGCGGGTGGTCGTATCCCGCTTTATAAGCAATTCCGTGGCAGTATGTCGCCAATGGAGTATATAAACAAAGTCGACCATAAGGAACTACACGACCCCATTCTAAGCTTCCAACTTGCCAACGACTTCCAAGTAAAGCGACTGCTTAAACAATATCTACCGGAAGATCAGGACTCCGAAGGCTATGCGACCCTACTTGAGTGGAATAATATTCTCTTCGAGCCTACCGATACCGTGATCGAAAGTAAGAAAACTATCGTCAGAGTAGGAGCGGTACAGTGGCAGATGCGCCGGGTGGAATCGGTAGAGGAGCTAATGAAGCAGGTTGAGTATTTTGTGGATACGGTTTCAGATTACCAAAGTGACTTTATCCTGTTTCCTGAATTTTTTAACGCACCACTAATGGGGCTCGGAAGCTATAGAAATCAGACCGAAGCTATTCGTGCATTGGCGACATATACCGAGCATTTCAGAGCTGCTATGTCGCAAATGGCGATTGAGTACAATGCCAATATCATCACGGGCTCTATGCCGCTACTTGAGGGTGACAAGCTCTATAACGTCAGTTACTTGTGTCACCGCTCCGGCAAAGTGGATGAACAACGTAAGATTCATATCACCCCTCACGAAGACTACGATTGGGTTATCAAAGGCGGTGATAAAATTGAAGTATTTGATACGGATGCGGGTCGGGTCGGGATCCAAGTATGCTATGACGTGGAGTTTCCAGAGCTATCGCGGATTATGGCTGAAAAAGGACTGGATATTTTGTTTGTACCATTTTGGACTGACACGAAAAATAGCTATTTAAGGGTAAGGCACTGTGCGCAGGCCCGTGCGGTTGAAAACGAATGCTACGTTGTTATCGCAGGAAGCGTTGGTAACTTGCCACAGGTAGAAAGCCTAGATGTGCAGTACGCGCAGTCAGCGGTGTTGACGCCATCGGACTTTGCTTTTCCTCATGATGCCGCGCTAAACGAAGCAACACCAAATACGGAAATGCTGTTATTTAGTGACTTAGACTTAGATAAACTCAAAATATTGCATAGTGAAGGAACGGTGCGTAATTTACGAGACCGAAGAAAAGATCTGTATTCTGTGGAGTTGAAACAAAAATAGTATGGCGTGGGTTTATTTAATTATGGCTGGCCTGTTTGAAATAGGTTGGCCTGTTGGTCTTAAAATGGCGCAACAAGCAGATACTCGTTGGTTAGGCATAGTGATAGCTGTTGGGTTTATGGCCTTGAGCGGCTGGATGTTATGGCTGGCGCAAAAGCAAATTCCACTGGGTACCTCGTATGCAGTGTGGACGGGTATTGGCGCGGCAGGCACATTCTTAGTGGGTATCTTTTTCTACGGTGACCCAAGTAGTTTTTTGCGCTACTTGGGCGTGTTACTTATCATCAGTGGGGTTGTGGTACTTAAGTTAGCATAACCAAAATAGCGGCGATGGCGATGAGTAAGAGTCCCATTGAGTCGCGCTTCTTTACTGGCGCTTTGAGCCACAAGAATGAGATAAGCAAAGTGAAAAACACTTCGATTTGACCAAGTGTTTTCACGTAGGCTACATGCTCTAGGCTCATGGCGCTAAACCAACCTATAGAACCGATGCAACTGCTAACACTAATTGCTAGCGTCAGTTTGCGGCGTTGCCACAGTACGCGCCAAGAGTGTGGTTCGCACATCGTCATATACATACTCAGCATCACCGTTTGGCAAGCCAACACCAACAATAACACCCAGGCTGCACTGTGAGGAAAAGGTAGGCCCGATGCGATACTGGCTTCACGTACCCAAAGAGAAGTGAGCGCGAAGCTTGTTCCACAGGCAAGTCCCACTAGCGCAGTTTTACCATTGAAAGCACGCAGGCTAAACCCACTCAATAACAACACCGCGATGGCGCCGATAAAGACACCAAACCAACCGAGTAAAGTTAAGCTTGAGCCAAAAAAGAGTACACCCAAAATTGCCGCCACGAGTGCCTCACTCTTCGCAAGTCCAGCGCCTATGGCGTAATTATTTTGCTTAAACAGCACCACCATTAACCCGGTCGCGATGATCTGCATGACACTGGCGCCCAGCACAAAGGCAATAAAGTCATCATTAATGACGAGCGATTCTGCAGGAGCAATCTGGTAAAGGCTCCAAAGATATAACCCTGCAAGTGGGCTGGCTAAAATAAATCTTGCTAAGGTGACGCTGGCTGTGGAGGCGCCTTCACTCAATTTGCTTTGAAAGGCATTTCGCCAAGCCTGAGAAAAAGCAGCTAGCAAAGTGAACAAAATCCACATGAGAGGTGACTCTACAATACTCGAATGTGCATCAGCATACCGGATGGGAGCGAGTCTGAATAAATGAATTTTCGTGATAGTGAAAATAATTCAATGTGTATTCAAGGTGCTACGGAAGCGTTCTAGTGGTTGGCGTACTGCGACAATTTGCCACATGTTCAATTTTCAGTATCACGATATGATTAAGGTCGATGCTACAAGATTGGGCCATAGGCTAGGGTATTGCGTATTCACTTATGGCTTTTCTTTTTAACGCTATTCTGCTCTACTGAGTTGAATAATCAAAAGGTTGAAGGAGTATCTTGTGGGTATACTAATCATCTGTGCAATTCTTGCTATCTTACTACCTTATTTTGCCAAAATTCCTGTGGCAGTGGCGATGAACAAAGAAGGGGGCTATGACAACAAGCACCCGCGTGAACAGCAAAAGAAACTGACAGGGCTTGGGGCAAGAGCGCTGGCCGCACATCAAAACTGTTTTGAGTCATTAGCTGTTTTTGCTGTCGCCTTAGCTGTTGCGTTCGGCACCCAAACCTTCACTCCTCTGGTCGAATGGCTAGCCTTTGGCCATATTGTCGCTCGAGCATTATATTGTGTGCTGTATTGGGCGAATATTGACGTGCTGCGTTCCATCGTATGGGCGCTAGGACTCGGCTGTGCTATCGCCATTATTGTGGTGTGTGGTTTATAGTCGTTCTTTGCGTGACTCTACACTTAGGTCAACTGAATTAACTCTGCTGAAATCTCTTTCACTTCAGTAGAGTTAATCTCCAACTGTGGTAATGCTAAGTTTGCAATACGCACTCGGTATAAATCGATAACCCGATAACCGCAGTAATGTGCCATTCTTCTGATCTGGCGATTGAGCCCTTGGCGTAACACTATTCTAAAGCGGTCATGAGCGATTTGTTCAACAGTACAGGGCAGGGTTATTTGCCCCTTCACTGGCACGCCGGCTGCCATTTTAAGGCAAAAATCTGGGTCCAGAGGCTTGTCAACTTGCACCTCATATTCTTTCTCTTGATGATGGTCAGGGTGGATTAACTGCTGACACAGTGCTCCATCATTGGTGAGGAGTAGTAAGCCTCGACTGTCTTTGTCTAACCGACCTATTGGATACACACGACACGATTTTGGTAGTACATGGTAGATACTGGCAGGGTCATCTGGATTCACTTTGCAGTCTATACCAACAGGTTTATGGTAAACAAAGAGTCTTCTCGCTTGTGGCGGCGCGACCGGTTCACCATCGACCATAATGCAATCGGTCAAATTGATATGATCTATGTGATTGGCCAAGCGGCCATTTACGGTCACTCTTGCTGTATCAATTAGGCGAGACGCTTGTCGCCTAGAGCAAACACCGCAGTGGCTGAGATATTTAGCCAAACGCATCGGATAGGACATAGACATTCACATGATCAAAAAGAGATAACAGCGCGTATTGTAGGGCAACAAACTGTTTGGATCTATGCATGGGAGACTATCAATGGCCATTGCGTTTTCAAAGTTAAAACAGCATCAACCACTGCAAAAGGTAATAGTGCATTCCATTGATTTAGCGCTTTATCAAGTCAGCGTGCTTATTAATAACGTGGAATATTATGTCACGGAGGAAAATGGCGAGTTTTTAAAAGCACACAACCCACTGCAAATTCAAAAGCGCCTGCTTGATATTAGCTACCTAGAAATGGTGATCAGGCATCAAAGCGCTTATGACGAGATGGTAGGGCACCCAGTATCAGCCAATGACAATACATTAGAAGTGCCCTTTGGTCGTAATAACCTGTTTTAAGCGTTATCTGTGTTTTGTGAGCACTTCAGCTATTGCGGTGGCAAAATCGCGTTGGTGAGAAATCCCTAAATTAATCAACCTTGTGTCTTTTAGAGCGCAATCTTGTGGTCTTGTGGCATCGTCACTCGGTTGGCTCAGCGGTACGATATCTTGCGTCGGTAGCCGCAAAGCCTGCGCCATGATCTTCGCCATCTCATACTTAGTGAATGCTTGATTGCCACTGATATGAATAATCCCATCAAGGTTTGGCTGTGTGATAACATCTTTGAGCGTTAGCGCAATATCGCTGACGTGGGTAGGGTAGCGAATGGCCCAATGATCGTGACTTGAAGCAGGGTTGGCTAACAGCTGTTTTGCAATAACGGTTACCGCAGATTCTTCCAGCGTTTTTACCTCGCCGTATAGTACTGGCACTCGTACAATGGTGTGTAATGCGCTATCCGCCAGTATGGCACGTTCCGCTGCTTGCTTGGTTTGGCCGTAGAAGTTCACAGGATTAGTGATATCTGTTTCAACATAAGGTGCTGAGGTGCCGTCAAATACATAGTCAGTACTAATAAAGAAAAACCGAATATTTCTTTCACGGCAGGCTTGGGCTAAAAATTCGGTTGCTGCAACATTGAGCGCAAGCGTTGCCGCTTGGTCTCGCTCACATTGCTCAGGCCTACGCTCTGCAGCTGCGTGAATAAGTACCTCTGGGCTGTGATTATCTAAGAAATCTAAAACCGAATTGTGGTCAGCCAAGTCAAGCTTATGAAGTGGCGCGGTAGCTCGGCTAAAGCCACATCCTAAAATCTCGTGGGTACTAATTAGCTCTTGGCAAAGTGCGCGGCCCAATAAGCCTGTTGCACCAGTGATCATGACTTTAGACATAGAAAACAGCATCCTTTTTTAAAAGAGCCAGTACAGTAACAAAGTCGGAAGAAAAACTACAGATTTGTATCAGATTACGCTAAGGTTGAGATAAGGCTAAAAAAGGGACAAAAAAATGAAAAAAAGTATTTTGCTAGCTGGTTTGTTTACGGTGAGTGTGCAAGTGAGTGCGACCCAAATATTCTCGAAAAATAGTGACTGTGTCATTGATGAAAGCAAAGCGCCCATTCAAATATACAAGCAAAGCTCAAAGTCAATGCGTTTGTTGGGGGGACAAGAGGCGAGTAATGGTGAACTATCTGATGTTGTCACTGTGCTGTTTGACGATGTTAAGTTGTCGCTATTTGACGCATTATCTGAAGAAGCTAAAGCGTTTGAAAAAGGTATAATTATTAAAAATGCTTCATTTAAAAGAACGGCTGATGGGTGGTCGAAAAGAGCCGTTGTATCCGGGAAAGTTGTAGCACAGCCCGTATTATCTTGTCATTATACTGAAGTACTTACAGCAAAAAATACTGAGCTGATATCGGGTGCTGTTTTTTCATCCAAGCCAATGGCCCATTCATTTACTTATAAAACAACGATTGATCCGAACAAAGGCCGGCTCAAGCCAAAGCTAACAGAGGTACTTGATACTTCTGTGACAAAGGACCAAGTATTTGGTATTAAGCTCGGTGACTCTTTTTCACAAGCGGAAGAAAAAATAGGCCGTTTTACGATGCAATGGCCTATTAATGCTTATCAAAAGTTTGCGTTTATTGGTCGCAATAACGTGTTTTTATTTGAAGATGATAAGCTCGTTGGATACCAATATGCGCTCAATCTTCTTCCAATCAGTCTTGCAAATCTAATTGATATTTATGATGTTGTTCTTGCGACACCACTAAGTCACCAGCAAACTCAAATTGCAAACCGTGACTTGGATGAGATGACAGTTTCTGCACTTAAGGAAAAGTTTCCTGACATTAAGTTTTTTGTCGAGGGAAGATATACTACCGATCCGAAGACCAAATTATCTGCCCTAACCATAGGCAAAATCGAAATTGCGAAACCAATTGCTCCTGCATGCTGGAGTGGTCAAGAAGACATGAAAGCTTTTATTACAAAGCATCAGGGCGCCTTAATGCAATGGCGTGGTATAGATAAACAAACGCTACTTTACACCGGGTGTAATCAGTTAATTGAACAAAGCCAATTTGGCCGAGTGATAGGAGTTCAGCTGCTAGAGAGTTGGTCGTTAAACAATGCTAATTTATCTGGATTGAGCGTGATATCGAATGTATTTACTCCTTGGCAATTCTATGGGGTGAATTATCTTGACCCTGAAAGTCGTGCATCTCAAATAGGTTCGATTGAAAATCTATATGGCACGATAGAGGTAGTAAACTCTGATTGGGTTGGTCATTTCAAATCTTATGACGGCCAGCTTGTTTCTGCTGAGTTTGAAAAGATGTAGAAGTGATCACTTCTACATCTTCAATTCATTTAAGCCGTTTGCTCTGTGAGCGGCTTTTCAGATTGCTTTTCCCAATGCTTAGTTTTTAGACCAAGTACACCGACAAATACACCAATACCGATAGTAAATAGTGCAATTTGCAGATAAAGATTGGGTAGGTCTTCGATATTATTAGGATCAAAGCTACCAGCGAGCAGACCCGAGAAGATATTACCAATTGAGTAAGTCAGTACGAAAACCCCCATCATTTGCCCAGCAAAACGTTTGGGAGATAACTTACTTACTGCGCTTAACGCCACAGGACTTAAACAAAGCTCACCCACAGTGTGCAGAAAGTAGGTGGTGATCAACCACATTGGCGCCACTTGCAGGCCTTGTGCTGCATATTGGGAAGCGAAAAACATCACAATAAATCCGCTCGCCATAATGATAAGGCCAATCGCACATTTCACGCTATAGGTTGGCGTGATCATGCGCTTCGCCAAGTTAATCCAAAGCGCAGCAAAGAAAGGGGATAACACGATAATGAAGAAAGCGTTGGCTGATTGGAACCAAGCCGTTGGAATACTAAAACTGCCTATTAAGCGGTCCGTATAATCACGAGCAAAGAGGTTAAGCGAAGAGCCTGCTTGCTCAAAGCCAGACCAAAAGCAGGTAGAGGCAACGCAAACCAAAAAGAGAGCCCACATTCGGCGCTTTTCATTTTCATCTAGGTTTCCAGCAAAGTAGATATAACCATAGTACAAGAAAAACGTAATGGTAAAAGCGAAGGCTACATACTTTGCCAGTACCACAGGGTTTATCACTAATACGCCAGTAAATGCAGCAATGGTAACTGCTGCGACAGCCGCAATTGCAAGGCCTATAGCACTCCATGCTTTTACGCTCTCTTTTCCTTTCATGGGGTTAGTTGGCTCGTTACCGACAGTGGCAATATGTTTGCCTGTTAAACGATACGTGATAAGGCCGACTGCCATACCGACAGCCGCTGCGCCAAAGGCCCAGTGCCAGCCGACATTTTCCATAAAGTAGCCGCACACCATATAACCAATCACAGAGCCTAAATTGATCCCCATGTAATAAATGGCGTAACCACTGTCACGACGATTATCCTCATCATTATAGAGCTGCCCAACCATGGCACTGATGTTTGGCTTTAATAAGCCCGTACCACTGGCAACAAAGATAAGGCCCACGAAAAAAGAAAACTCGCTAGGAATGGCGAGAATAATGTGGCCACACATGATGATGATCCCGCCGTACCAAACCGCGCGTTGACCACCTAGGAGGCGGTCGGCTATCCATCCGCCAGGTAACCCTAAGAAATACACTGAACCGGTATAAAGACCATAGATTGCGGCTGCAGATGCGACAGTAAAACCAAGGCCTTCTTGTTGTAAGGTTGCCGTCATGAAAAGCACTAACATGGCACGCATGCCATAATAACTCATTCGCTCCCACATCTCGGTGAGAAACAGTGTAAACAGACCTTTTGGATGACCAAAAAAGCCTGTGTCACTTGTTGTGTCCTGTGATGACATATTTCACTTCCATTATTATCGTTTTTTGGAAGTCAATATTAGTACGTTATTCAAGCACCGAATGCAACCGCATGAAAGGAAACATTACATCATCTTTTTTAACATTTGTATGTTGTCGATTTCCATATTGGCCAATCCTTTGTACTGGTATGGCGCAAATTGATTGCGAAGCCAAACACTAGGGCAGCCGGCACGGTGTGCTCCTTGCACATCGGTATCTAAGCTATCGCCAACATGCAGAAGTTGATGTGGTGCAAGGTTAAAATGCTGGCAGGCAAGCTGGTAAAGCTCAGGGTGAGGTTTGGCGCGGCCATCAATTCCGGCGCGAAGCACTAAGTCAAAACTATCGCGAAGATTGAACTTATCTATCTCGACATTACCATTAGTGATGGCAATGATGTGATATTGGCTGCGTAACTGAGCAAGCAGGCTGATGACGGCATCGCTGACAATGATATTACTGCGGGCATCGGCAAAGGCTTGATAGGCGCGTAGCGCGTGCTGTTTACTTGTTGCGGTATCAAAACCCAGGGCAGAAAAGCCCCACTCGAGTGCCACTTGACGCCACTTTGTCACATCTTCTGCAAGCGCACTGTTTTGTTTGAGCACTTCGCTTCGACATTGAGACCAGAATGCCTCTCCTTTCGCTTGCCACTCGGGAATAGCATCCAGGTGTTTTGTCATGGCGTTAACGGCCGCAATGATAACAGGTCTGTTGTCGTATAGCGTATCGTCTAAATCAAAACTGATGGCGGCAATGTCTGAAATGGGCTTATTGAATCGCATTGTTACTCGTCTTTTTGCTTTTTCGCTCTTGGGTGAGCGCTATCATACACTTTTGCTAAGTGTTGAAAATCTAAATGGGTGTAGACCTGAGTGGCTGATAAGCTGGCATGGCCAAGCATCTCTTGTACCGCGCGCAAGTCACCACTGGACTCTAGCATGTGGCTGGCGAACGAGTGCCTCAGTTTATGGGGGTGAATAGGTGTGCTAACCCCTTGTTTCAGACCCCATTCTTTCATTCTTGCGCGGACATGGCGAGGACTGATCCGGCGCTTTAATTTGCTCACGAAAAGCGCCGGTTCTTCCAATGTTGCAAATTGTGGCCTTATTTTGAGCCAATCAGCTAGCGCGTTTAGCGCTTTACCACCAACAGGCACAACACGTTCCTTGCCGCCTTTACCAAGCACGCGTATTTCACCGTCTTTGACGTCCAATAGGTTAGCGCTAACCAATTCGCTTAATCGCAAACCACTGGAGTACATTAATTCCATCATGGCTTTGTCACGAATAGCAAGCGCATCATCTGCCTGAATTTCAAGAAGTTGTCCCATTTGGTCAACATCAAGGTTCTTTGGTAATGGTTTTTGAAACTTAGGTCCTCGGATCCCTTGTGCGGGATTGACGACAGCCTGTTGCGACTGTGACTTGAGCTTGAGAAATTTATATAAGCTTCGAATACAACTGAGCTTAAGATTGATGGTTCTTGGGCTGTAATTTTGGCCGCGAAGCTTCATACTGTAGCGGCGGACTTGATCGCCACTAACTTCAAGCCAAGTAGGGGCGTGATCACTAAAATACTGCGCTGCTTGGATCAACTGAGTTTTGTATTGGGTGAGTGTATGTTCTGAGTAGTGCTTTTCGTGGCGCAAGTGTGCCATAAAGGCGGTTACGGGTTGCGTCCAATCTTCAGGTAGTGGTGTTAGGCTCATGCCAGCGCTTCGAGCTTAAGCGATAATGTTTGAATAAAAGCCGTGATCAACATATTGTCGTGTTGTGGCGAAAAGTGTTCTGGTGAGCGGCTGGCAAAGGCCAGAATAAAGCGACCTTTGTCTGACGCATCAACGCGGTAAAGTGCCACCGAGCCCACTTCAATACCGGCAAACAAGAGTTCAGCTTGTGGCTGACTGAGTCGTCCTAAATAGCTGTTGTTACTGCTCAGTTTAGCTGACACTAGCTCCAAAAGCGTATCATCGATGTTGATGAGTTTACATGCTTGGATGTCCGGGTGGTTCTCAAAGCGCTGTGCTAACGTATGATTGATAGCACTCAACTCTGTACAGCGCATGATAGCCAATTGGCATTCACTCAACTGCTTGAAAATCAGCTCGTTGGCTTTTGCGTAATGGACCATGTCCTTGATCTGTTGCTGTAGTGAGTTGACTTCGTCGCGGAGCATCCGCTGTTGGTGCAAAGCAAGGTTTGGGAGCCCTTGCTGCTGGTGGTGTAGCTGCAAATCCAATAGCACATAAGGGTGCCTGAGCAAAAAATCAGGATGCTTGCGCAGGTACTCAATGACTAATTGTTCAGTCGAATTTGCTTCTTTTATGGTCATATTGCGATTTGCCCATCAAAAACATGCTCCGCCGGTCCGGTCATTTTCACTACTTGGCCTTGACCGCCCCAACGCACTTGAAGACTGCCACCTGGTAGGTCGACCCTAACGGTTTCTTCTAACTTGCCTTGCATTATGCCTGCAACTACGGCAGCACATGCTCCTGTGCCACAGGCAAGCGTTTCGCCAGCGCCGCGCTCCCAAACACGCAGCTTAACGTGTTCACGAGAAACTAATTCCATAAAGCCAATATTGGCCTTTTGTGGGAAACGTTCATGGTGTTCAAGGAGTGGTCCAAGTGTAGTTACCTCAGCGGTTTCTACGCTATCGACAATAATCACGCCATGAGGGTTGCCCATAGAAACCGCGCTACAAAACACGGTATGCTCGTCGGCTCTTAAAATATAGGTGTTTTCTTGTTTGTTTGCACGAAATGGAATGGCTTGTGGGTTAAAATTTGGTTTGCCCATATTCACGGTAACTTGGCCGTCTTTTTCGGTATAGAGGGTGATATTGCCGCCCTTTGTAGAGACACAAACTTTGTGTTTGTTCGTTAAGCCCTTCATGCGAACAAAACGAGCAAAACAGCGAGCGCCGTTACCACACTGCTCAACTTCGTTACCATCGGCATTGAAAATACGATAATGAAAATCTAAGTCCGGGGAATAAGGCGCTTCAACCATCAATAGCTGATCAAAGCCAATTCCAAAGTGGCGATCTGCTAACTTCTTAATTTGGTCTCGAGACAAAAACACATTTTGGGTGACATTATCTATCACCACAAAGTCGTTGCCTAAACCATGCATTTTTGAAAAGTTTATAAACATAGAGTGGTTATCTTTTGGTATAAAACCATGGCCTCACTTTACTAATACTTTGCCATGGATACTTCGACTAGGGAAGCGGGCTTGGCATAAAGCCTTGTTTTGCATCCCAAGGATGTATCCAAGTCGATTATTGTGGCAGTAGCTGCTCAAATTGCCACAGAGATTCTAACGGCTCTCTTTGGCGGATTAGATGGTGTTGGTTGTTATCAACCATGACCTCTGCACAGCGGGGGCGTGAGTTGTAATTTGAACTCATGGTAAAGCCATAAGCGCCTGCGCTGCGCTGTACTAATAAGTCGCCAGCCTTAATTTTAAGTACTCGGTCTTTACCTAGAAAGTCACCTGTTTCACATACAGGACCAACCACGTCGTAATTTATCGCGTCAACGTCGTCTCGCGGTGTGACTGGTACGATATTTTGCCAAGCTTGATAAAGCGATGGTCGTAACATGTCGTTCATGCCAGCATCAACAATGGCAAAATGCTTATGCTCGGTTGGCTTAATAAATTCGACTTTAGTCACCAGCACACCAGCATTGGCAGCAATCGCTCGACCAGGCTCAAAAATGAGTTCTAGATCATTGAATTGTGCCAATCGTGCTTTAATCTCTGCAGCATAAGCACTCGGATGCGGCGGTTTTTCACCGTCATAAGGCACGCCAAGACCGCCACCGATATCGAGGTGATGCAAGTAAATTCCCGCCTTTTCGAGTTGAGAAATTAGAGCCAGCACTTTATCTAACGCCGCTAAAAATGGATTAACCTCAACCAACTGAGAGCCAATGTGGAAGTCGATCCCAACCACTTTTAAACCCGGTAGGGCATAAGCGAGCTGGTAAACATCAAATGCGGCTTTGATATCAATACCAAATTTGTTCTCTTTTAACCCAGTTGAAATATAAGGGTGAGTTTTTGCATCGATATCTGGGTTTACGCGCAATGAAATTGGCGCAATCTTATCCAGTCTGGTTGCCACTTCACTGATACGGTGAAGCTCCGCAATCGACTCAACATTAAAGCATTTAATACCAGTCTCAAGCGCAAACGCGATTTCATCTTCCGTTTTCGCAACACCAGAAAAAACGACTTTTCGAGGATCTCCCCCTGCTTTTAGCACTCGCGCAAGTTCACCCTTCGACACGATATCAAAACCAGAACCAAGCTCAGCCAAGACGTTCAGCACGGCGATATTTGAATTCGCCTTTACTGCGTAGCACACTAAGTGGGGATGACCAGCTGCGGCGTCCGTAAAAGCGTGATAGTGCCGTGCTAAAGTCTTCTTCGAGTAGACATAGCAAGGAGTACCATATTGCTCAGCGATAGTGGTTATGGCGACATCTTCAGCGAATAGTTCGCCATCTTGATAATTGAAATAATCCATTTTAACGCTCCTGTTGTTCTGCTTCAGGCTGGTTTGCTTGTGCTGCTTTCGGTTGGTTTGCTTTTTTAGCCTGTTGTTCAGGCAAATAAAGCGGACCGCTTTGACCGCAACCCGATAATCCGATTAAAGTAGTAAAAACAAGTGCCGTTACGCTAAATTTATAAGGTGTCGCTTTCATTAGATAATTCGTGTCAGTGCCTTTATAATCGCAGAGTAACAGAATTGATAAAAAAAGCAGCTTTTCGCTATTGAAATTTCGTCTTCATCAAATTGCTCAAATAGCGAGTTAAGCTTAGGCACCATGCCGCAGTGCGTCAGTAAGAGGAAATCACGATGACAGAAAGTGAATATCATGAGTTAGCCGATGCGCTAATGTTGACTATTGAAGAGCAGATCGATGATTGTGACGCTGATTTAGATTACGAATCAGCATCGGGAATTCTAGAGATTATTTTCCCTGACAAGAGCAAAATTGTTATTAACAAACAAGCACCATTGCACCAAGTCTGGGTGGCGACTAAGTTTAATGGTCATCACTTTGAACTGCGTGGCGATCAGTGGATTGATAATCGCTCCGGTGCTGAGTTTTGGCAATTTATGAGCGACGCGGCGACGAAGCAAGCAAATATCGCAATAGAGTGGCAGCACGATTAATGTTGGAGTTTGTAGATTATCCTGCCAAAGGACAACATAAAGCGAGTATTATTTGGCTCCATGGATTAGGTGATTCAGGCAACGGCTTTTTGCCCATTGCATCTGAGTTAAACCTGCCTGAGGAATTGGGTGCACACTTTATTTTCCCACATGCACCACAGCAGCCGGTCACCATAAATGGTGGTATGGTGATGCGTGCATGGTATGACATTAAATCATTTGATCTAGATAAAAGAGCGGATGAGCAAGGTGTGCGAGACTCATCAGCTCAGGTTGAAGCGTTGATTCAGGCAGAGTTAGATAAAGGTATTTCAGCTAACCGCATTATCTTAGCTGGATTTTCTCAAGGGGGCGTGATCGCGCTCCATCTTGCACCGCGTTTAACTGTTAAATTGGCTGGTGTCATGGCACTATCAACTTATATGTGTGTGCCTGAAAAGCTCAGTGCAGAAGCACAGCAAAGCGAGCTCACTATTTTTATGGCGCATGGCAGTGCTGATCCTGTCGTGCCGATGTTTGCAGGTGAGCACGCATTTAACACGTTACAACAGCAAGGCTATGAAGTGAGCTGGCAAGACTACCCAATGGAGCATCAGGTCTGTCTTGAAGAGTTAAAAGCCATTCGCGCTTGGTTAATTACGAGACTGAGCGATTAATATTAAGTGGTATAAGGTACTGGTGACAGATACAGGAGCAAAGCAATGTCACAAAAGATTGTCATAAAAACGTCGGTGAGTAAGCAACCCTCAGAGCCCTCAACGGTGACCTATCAATGGCACTGGAAACGCATTTTTATGGCAACGGCAGCGTTTGCTGGCATTGCAACCGCGGGGGTTTATGGTGTCGTGGATAACGTTAACGCAGATGAAGACGATGTCCAAGTGGCAGTACCTATGCATGCCACTATTGCGAAAACCGATACATCGCTGGATGACTCTCCTGCAGCAGTAGACTCTAATGAAGAGCGTGAGGGCGAGCAGCTAAGTGCGGATACCTCACCTAATACCGTTTTAACGACGCCTGAACTCACTCCTGTTGGTGCCGCGACGACCTCAATAGAGGTCGCTCAAGTCATTGCGTTAGACCAAGAACAGCAACAAGCTTCTGAAGAAACAGAAACAGAAACAGAAACAGAAACAGAAACAGAAACAGAAACAGAAACAGAAACAGAAACAAGGGCTGAAGCTAAAAATCAATTTGATGCTGAAGCCCGCATAGCCAGTGTCGCGCTAGGGGCAAAAATCGACACGCAATTTATCAGCCGCGCTGTACTCACTACTATGATTGATGACCGCGAACCAACGAACGTGTTGAAAGATGTGATCGCGACAACGCAGTTTAGTGACAAGCTTTACTTTTTTACTGAAGTACACGCGCTTAAAGATCAAGTGGTGTCGCACCTGTGGTTCCATCAAGACGAGTTGATGGCAGAAGTGGAGCTGCCGATCCAAGCCGCGCGCTATCGTACTTATTCAAGTAAGAACGTCATGCCGAGTCAAACCGGAGATTGGCGTGTTGAGGTGGTGACGCAGTCTGGACAGCTGCTTGCCCAAAAGACGTTCCGCATTGTGGATAACAGTCAGCAATAATCATACTCGCAGTATTGTGTATGGCAGCACGTGACTGACTGCCATCACCACATAGTTAACTCTTTGCAGCGGCAATAACGCTGCAATAAATGAAAGGCAAATCATGACAGAACAAGTTTCCATATTACGTATTGCAACGCGCAAAAGTGCTTTGGCGCTATGGCAAGCCGAATTTGTGAAAGCAGAGCTTGAAAAACACCATGCGAATCTAAAAGTAGAGCTCGTGCCGATGTCGACGAAAGGCGACAAAATCTTAGATACGCCATTGGCAAAAATTGGTGGTAAAGGGTTGTTCGTCAAAGAGCTTGAGCAGGCCATGTTAGAAGGGCGCGCAGATATTGCAGTGCATTCAATGAAAGATGTACCGGTTGATTTCCCTGAGGGACTTGAGCTGCATACTATTTGTGAACGTGAAGACCCAAGAGACGCGTTTGTGTCTAATACTTATACCTCACTTGCAGAGTTGCCAGAGGGCGCTGTAGTTGGCACCTCAAGCCTACGTCGCCAATGTCAAATTCGAGCAGCTCGTCCGGACTTAGTTATTAAGGATTTACGTGGTAACGTGAATACTCGCCTAGCTAAGCTCGATGCGGGTGAATTTGATGCTATTATTTTGGCCGCGGCGGGACTTATCCGTTTAGAAATGGTGGATAGAATCGCAAGTTATATTGAACCTGAAGATTCATTACCGGCCAATGGTCAAGGCGCTGTCGGCATTGAGTGTCGTAGCGATGATGCTCAAACTAAAGCATTCCTCGCACCACTGGAGCACACTGATACACGTATTCGTGTACTTGCCGAGCGGGCAATGAACCGTCGTTTGGAAGGAGGATGTCAGGTTCCAATCGGTGCTTACGCAGAAGTCTCGGGCGATCAGGTGCACTTGCGCGGCTTAGTGGGGGCTGTCGATGGCAGTGAGATCTTGCGCGGCGAATGCTCAGGTACGGTTGTAGAGGCTGAGCAACTTGGAATTCAATTGGCAGAATCTTTACTTGCGCAAGGTGCAGATAAAATTCTTGCTGAGGTTTATAGGGACGCTTAAATGAAAGTTGTGCTAACTCGACCCGTTGGCAAATCAGAACCTTTATCTGAGTTACTGACACAGCAGCAAATTAGCTCAGTGATTTGCCCAGTATTGCAGCTTAATGAAGTGGCGGTGAGTGACACCGCCAAAGCAATGATAAGCGAAGCCGAGTTAGCTATTTTTGTCTCGCCAGATGCGGTGCGATACTTTCACCAACTAGAAATGCCATTAGCCGGACATTGCGCAGCTTTTGCTGTTGGCGAAGGCACGGCCGATGCTATCCAGCAGACCCTAAATATCAAGGCTAAATACCCTAAACAACCTGATTCCGAAGGCTTGCTTGCACTCCCGCAGCTGTCCTCTGTTGAGGGCAAGCGTGTATTGTTGGTCAAAGGGAAAGGCGGGCGTCCCGTTATTGCGCAAACTTTAAAAGCGCGGGGGGCCATTCTTGACAGTTTGGTGGTTTATGAACGTGTTGCCGTAAAAGACAATGCAGATGGCTGGTTAGACCACTGGCGAAGCCAGCAGATTGAAGGTATAGTCATTACCAGTAATAGTGCAGCGGATGCGATTTTTAATACGCAGTCGTCAGCAAGTAAAGATTGGTTGGCTCAGCGCACTTTCTTTGTTGTGAGTCAACGTATTGCTGAGCATGTACAGCAATCCTATAACATCGAACAGTCTCAAATTGTGGTATGTCATGGCCCTGATAATCGTGCCATCGCAGGGAGTATCATCGACTATACCAAGCAGCAAGGGCGCAAAATGACTCAGTCTGAATCGCAAACAAAGAATACAAATACTCAGCAAGCTGTAAAAGCAGCAGAGCAAACAGTAACGCCACATCACGCTAAGGCTGGTGTGAGTAAGGTTGCGCTCCTTGCATTATTAGTGGCGCTTGGCAGTGGTGCTGGTGCTGGCTATGTCTATTTGCAACAGCAACAACAGTTGCAACAAGCGTTGCTAGCTAACCAAGCGATTAACGCTGAAAATCAGCTATTAAACACCCAGCTGAGTGGCGCTAAATCGCAACTTCAGCGAGTAGAAAATGTGCTGGATTCGCTACAAGACAATGTCGCAAAGCGATTGGCTGAGCAGCAACAGCATGTGGAAACTCAGCTAACGCAGACGCTTGCCAAGGCGCAGCAGCAAGTAAGCGGTGCCGTGGCCTCTGAGGCCTTGTATTTACAGCGCCTTGCTGCATTTAAGGTTGCGGCAGAGCAAGATTATCTCGGCGCAATCGCTATTCTGCAGCGCTTGCAAGAGAGCCTAGAGTCTGAGTCAAACACGGCTGCTGTTAAGCAGGCGATTGCTAAAGATATTGCGGCTTTGAAGGCCTTGCCTAAGCCACAAACGGAGTCACTTTACTTTGAGCTTCATGGTTTATTGTCTCAAGTTGATACGCTAACGATCAAAACCAAGCAAATTCAGCAAAAGGCAGCGAGTGAAGATGCTGCGCTATCGCAACAGGTTGATGATTGGCAAGCGAACTTAAAGCGCTCTTGGCGGGGATTGGTTGATGACTTTATTACCATACGTCACCATGATGAAGTGGTGATAGACCCACTCCTAGATAAAAACGAGCAGCTACTTATACGCACGCAGCTGCGTGCCTATTTAACCCAAGCACAAACCGCATTAATGGATCAACAAGCGAGCATTTACTTCAGTGCGCTTGATAGTGCAGCCGACACGTTGGCGCGTTATTTTGATACGCAACACGCGCCTGTGAGCGCGATGCAGCAGGCTTTAAACAAGCTGAGCCGCAGTGAAGTTCAGCGCCAAGAGTCGATTGAACTTGCCACCCCAGCAGCAGTAAAAGGGTGGCTAAAATGATGGCAAAAATCATCACCTTCGCGCTTATTTTTATCGCGCTAGCCGCCAGTCATTTACTCATAGATGAGAGAGGTTATGTGTTGATCTCTTTCAATCAAACCACGATTGAAGGCAGCATAGTGTCTTTCACTATCTTGTTATTGCTCGCCATCACCGCTTTAGTGTTGTTGGGTAAGATAGTGCGTTGGTCGTGGCATCGTCTAGTCAATACGAAAGGTCATTTTTCCAGAAAGCGTAAGCTAAAAGCGCAACAAGCATGGAACGAAAGTTTGTGGCTATTTATTAACGGCGAAGTGGAGCAAGCTGCAACCTTGTTGACGAAAACGCCACAGCCGGATGAACGCCAGGACTATGTGCGTGCCATCGCAGCCAAAGCGGCGTTAAAGCAAGGAGATGTTGTCAAAGCGAATACGGAGCTAGAAGCAATATCGGATGACAACCGAGGGCAACTCGCGGCACTGTGGCTGGAAGCAAATAATAGTGAACAGGCGCTGGCTTTACTTGATGACAAAATGTCTGCAGCTAAACCAACTTCAGCGGTGCTTAGCGGTTACATTTTGGCTTGCCTACAGGCTAAACAACCCGAGCAAGCTACAGCACAAATCGCGAAGTGGCACAAAAAGCTTAACTGGAGTGATACACAGTGGCAGAGTGTGTTCGAGCGCATGTTTGTGATAGCCCCAGAGCAAGCAGACACTTTGTTTAATATGCTACCTAAGGCAGTAAAAGCGCATGCAATACCTGCTCTTAATAAGGTGAAGCTGCAACATGGACGCATAGCGGAAGTGTTGGGCGAGCTCAAGAAGCTGCTTAAACAAGGTCAATATCACCAGTTGGCGGACTATCTGAAACACAGCACGCAAAGTAGTAATGAACTCAAATTAGCACTGCAGCAGCAATTGAAAAAACATCCAGATGACAAGGAGCTGCTGTTCTCATTGGCTTGCCTTTGCAATGCTGAGGGGGACTATGAGCTTGCTGCGAAGATCTTTGATTCCTTAAGTGCAAACCCTTGGGAAGCGCGCTGGAGTAAGCAAGCTCAGCTCGCCTACGAAAAAATGCATACCTACGAGAAAGCGTATTTAATCGCAAAATCGTAACGAAAAGCCTGCGCAGCAATGTGCAGGCTTTTTTGCATTAAAGTTAGCTATACTCAATTCTGACATATGTCCTTGCTATCTCAGTTTAGGTGCGTATGATCCCAAAAATTTTAACTGCAAATCGAGTCTCTTATGATCAATAACACACTCCCACTATTAGATTTACATCGCCACTTAGATGGTAACGTTCGTGCTACAACGATTTTAGAACTTGGCCAGCAGTTTAATATGGATTTACCGGCAACGGATCTCGAAGGTCTACGCCCGCATGTTCAAGTGTTGGACAATGCACCCAATCTAATGGCGTTTCTTGAAAAACTAGATTGGGGTGTAAAGGTACTAGGTGACTACGAAGCTTGTCGCCGTATTGCGATTGAAAATGTTGCCGACGCAGTTGCACAAGGTATTGATTACACAGAGCTAAGGTTTAGTCCTTACTACATGGCAAAAACCCATAATCTACACCCGCAGGGCGTTGTTGAAGCCGTAGTCGACGGTGTACAAAGTGCAGTTAAAGGCCAAGACATTAAGGTTAACCTGATCGGGATTATGTCACGCACATTTGGTGTGGAGAAATGCCAATATGAGCTAGACGCGTTACTTGCCTTTAAGGAGCAGTTGGTTGCGATTGACCTCGCGGGTGACGAGCTGGGCTTCCCGGGCGAGCTGTTTATTGAACATTATAAGCAGGTTCGCGATGCTTACCTTGGTGTGACGGTACATGCTGGCGAAGCTGAGGGCGCGGTAAGCATCTGGCAAGCCATTAAAGAGCTTGGTGCAACACGTATTGGTCACGGAGTTAAAGCAATCCATGACCCGGCTTTAATGGACTATTTACGTGATAATTGTATCGGGATCGAGTCTTGTTTAACCAGTAACATCCAAACAAGCACCGTCGAAAGTTTAACTACGCATCCATTGAAAGCATTTTTAGATCATGGCGTATTGGCAACCATCAATACCGATGATCCTGCAGTTCAAGGTATCGAGTTGGATAACGAGTATAGCCATGCAGCGGCGGCGGCAGGTTTAGATTTGAGTGATATCCATAAAGCGCAGCGCAATGCGGTTGAGATTGCCTTTTTAAGCGAAGCTGATAAAAAAGCGTTGCTTGCAAAGAAAGCGTAGGCTGAAATTGCTGTGTGGGATCACCCCGCACAGCTAAGATAACTCTCTTTTAGTGCCGCAACGACTTGGCTGCGCGTCACAATACCAATTACTTTGCCTTCATTGAGTACGGGATAAACCTTAGGACTATTTTGCTGCATACGTTGTGCAAGATCGACAACGGTTGTTGCAGCTGCGATACTGAGGGCAGGCGTTGCCAGTAAATCTCTCAGCTGTACTTTACCATCACAAAAGTAGCTGGAATTAAGCAAAGGCTTGAGTAGCTGTTGCTCTGAAATAAATCCAATAAGATGACGCTGTTCATCTACCACTGGCGCACCAATTAGATGATGCTTTTGCAGTAAATTAATTGCGTCGGTTAGTTCGGTCTCGGCAGTTAACAGTGGGAAATCAGGTGACATGATGTCACGAACATAGAGTTTACTCATCATACTTCTCGCGGTGTCTGTGTGTAATATGAGAGTAGCGGGTGAAAGTATTTTGGTAAAATGGATTGTTTTGATTGGTTTGTTCTGTTTTTTCAATGTGTGACTAAAGACCTGCCACACATTGGATAAATTGCTATTAAATAACTTGTCTTCAGTTACTTAACCTGAGGTTTGGATAAGGAATGTTCCAGCTCATTGTTTCTAAAACACAACTTAGTTTTTTCCTTG